>NZ_JBIPKI010000004.1:0-98667 GCF_044068515.1 Desulfurivibrio nitratireducens | reverse complement strand
AGGGCTGGCGGCCAAACAGGAAGCCGCCCTGGCCACCGCCCTGGCCATCGCCGACGAGGATGCCGAGGCCTGCCGCCGGATCGGTGAACACGGCCTGGAGCTGATCGCCGCGGTCAGCCGGCAAAAAGGGGGGCAGCCGGTCAATATCCTCACTCACTGCAATGCCGGCTGGCTGGCCTTTGTCGATTACGGCTCGGCCACCGCCCCGATTTACGCCGCCCACCGGGCCGGCATTCCGGTCCATGTCTGGGTGGATGAGACCCGGCCCTGGCTCCAGGGAGCACGACTCACCGCCTGGGAACTGGCCGGCGAGGGAGTGCCCCATACCCTGATCACCGATAATGCCGGCGGCCACCTGATGCAGCACGGCCGGGTGGACCTGGTCATCGTCGGCACCGATCGCACCACCCGCCGGGGCGATGTCGCCAACAAGATCGGGACTTACCTGAAAGCCCTGGCGGCCCGGGACAACGGGGTGCCCTTTTACGTCGCCCTGCCCTCCTCCACCTTTGACTGGCAAATTACCGACGGCTTCCAGGAAATTCCCATTGAAGAACGGTCCGGCGATGAATTACGATATATCGCCGGGCTCAATGAAACGGGGCGGGAAGAGCGGGTGCTGATCTGCCCGCCGCAAACCCCGGCGGCAAACCCCGGCTTCGATGTCACCCCGGCCCGGCTGATCAGCGGCCTGATCAGCGAGCGGGGAGTGATGCGGGCCGACGAGGCCGACATTCTCCGGCTCTACCCCGAACGGCGCCCTGAACGGCCCTGAAAGGCCTTTGCCGGGCGACGTCCCTCTCTCCCAGGGCGATACTAGGCCCAATAGCGCAAACCAGGAGGCAACAGCATGGCCGAACACGATCACCACGCCCACGAACCGGAAGATCCCATGGTCTGTTTCAAGGTCGGCATTTTCTTCATCTGCGTCATGGCGGCGCTGTTCCTGCTGGCCCTCTTCAATTAACCGGCCCAAACCCCGGGGCCCGCTGAGCTAACTGCCGAGAGCGGGAAAGTTTTCCAGCGGCCCCAGTTCATCCTTGTCGCGCAGGAAGGTGGGAGCGCTCTGCATGTAGTGGCTCAGGAGCCGGGCCACGGAAAGCAGGGCGTCGATATGGGTGCGCTCGTAGCCGTGGGAGCTGTCCACCCCGAAGCTGACCAGGGCGGTGCGGATATCGTTGCCCGCCTCCACCGCCGAGGCCGAATCGCAGCGATAATAACGGAAAATATCGCGCTGATGGGGAATCTGGTTCTGGTGGCAGAGATCGATCAGCTTGTGGGTCAGGTGGTAGTCGAAGGGTCCGCTGGAATCCATCATCGCGATGGTCACCCCGAACTCCCGGGAGTTCTGGCCCTTGGCCGGGGTGGCGTTGTCCACTGTCAGCATCTCGGCCACGTCCCGGTGGAGCACCGCCGAGGCCCCGGAGCCGATCTCCTCGGAAATGGTGAACAGCAGGTGGCAGTCCACCGGCAGGGTGATCCCGGCGGCCAGCACCGCTTTGGTCGCCGCCAGCACCGCCGCCACCCCGGCCTTGTCGTCCAGGTGACGGGAATTGATAAAGCCATTGGCCATGATCTCGGTGCCCGGAGCCACCGCGACATAGTCCCCGACATGAATCTCCAGGCGGTTTAAATCGACCTCGTTTTCACAGGGCTCATCCAGCCGCAACTCCACCTGGTCCCAGCTCACCGGCTGGAGATCGACTTCCTGCTGAAAGGTATGGCCCGAGGCCTTCAGGGGCAGAACCGTGCCCTGATAGCGCCGACCCTGGTCGCTGAAGACCGTGACCCGGGCCCCTTCGGCGAAACGGCTGGACCAGTGGCCGATGGGCACCAGGGCCAGGCGGCCGTTGCTTTTCAGACGCTTGACCATGGCGCCGATGGTATCGAGATGGGCGACAATCCCCCGGTCCGGGCTTTGCCGCCGGCCCCGCAGGTCGGCCCGGATCGCCCCCCGGCGGGTGATTTCAAAGGGGATCTCCAGCCGCTTCAGCTCATCGCCGACAAAGTGGACGATATCGTTGGTAAACCCCGAAGGGCTGGGAATCTGCAGCAAGTCGTAGAGAATCCGCAGCAGGTACTGGCGGTCGATGCTTACTTCGGTCATTTTTTATTCCTAAACGGTTTGGGGAAAGAGAAAATCGACAAATCTTTCCGCCGTGGGCTGGGGTTCGTGGTTGGCCAGACCGGGCCGCTCGTTGGCCTCGATGATCACGTAATCCGGCCGGTTCACCGCCGTTACCATCAAGTCCAGGCCCACCACCGGGATGGCCAGAACCCGGGCGGCCTCTTCCGCCACTTTGACCAGCTCGGGATGGAGCTGCTCGGTGACGTCATGAATGGTTCCGCCGGTATGGAGGTTGGCGGTATTGCGGACCCGAATCTCCTCGCCGGCCGGGGGCGCCTGCTCCAGGGTGTAGCCGGCGGCCTGCACGCAGCGCCGGGTTTCCTCGTCCAGGGGGATCCGGCTCTCGCCGCCGGTGGCCGCTGCCCGCCGCCGCGACTGCTTGGCGATCAGCTGGCTGATGGTATGTTCGCCGGTGCCCACCACCATCGCCGGCCGGCGCAGGGCCGCCGCCACCATCTTGTAGTTGATCACGATCACCCTTAAATCTTCCCCGGGGCAGAACTCTTCCAGCAGCACCCGGTCTCCGTCCCGACCGCAGGCCGCCACCGCCTTTTCCACCTCGGCGGGACTTTCCAGGCGAACAAAGACATTGTGCCCCTGTTCGCCCTGGGCCGGCTTGACCACCAGGGCCCCATGCCGGTCCAGGAACTCCCGGTTGGCGGCGGCGCTGCCCGCCGCTTGCTGCCGGGGCACCCGCAGGCCGGCCCGGGCCAACAGCCGACTGGTGACTCCCTTGTCGGCGCAGCGGCTCATGGCGATGGCGGTGGTCAACTCGGAAAGCGACTCCCGGCAAACGATCCGGCGCCCCCCCATGGTCAGGGCAAAATAACCTTCCTCGGCGTCAAGCACCTCCACCCCGATTCCCCGGCGCCGGGCCTCCCGGATGATGATCAGGGCGTAGGGATTGAGCAGATCCTCGCCGGGCACCGGTCCGGTGAAAAGAGGCTCGTTGATCGGATTCTTGTGCTTGATGCAGAAGGCGGGAATCCGCTGAAATCCCAGCTTGCGATAAAGGGCGATGGCCTGGTGGTTGTCGTGGAGCACGGAGAGATCCATGAAGGCCCGGCCCCGGACGTGAAAATATTGGGCCAGATGATTGATCAGGGCCTGGCCCAGGCCGGGATGGGGCGCCTGGGGGTCCACCGCCAGGCACCAGAGACTGGAGCCGTTTTCGGGATCGGCGAAAACCCGGGTATGGTCGACCCCGGTAACCGAGCCGACGATCCGGCCGCTGGCGGTATCCTCGGCCACCAGGTAAATCAGGCGCCGCGAGGTCCGGTTCTTCCAGACAAAGGCCGGGTCGGGGGGGACCATTCCGCAGCGGGCGCAGACCCGGCTCAGGGCGGCGGCATCGGCCCGGGTCCGCAGCCGGCGGACCGTGAAGCCCCGCGAGCGCTGACCCAGGGGCCGGTATTGGGCCAGCCAGAGACGGTAAGTATCCGAGGGATCGAGAAAAAGCTCCTGGGGAGCCAGGGCCACCACCACATGGGGGTCCCGGACATAGAGCGCTATATCGCGCCTTCCTTCCTCCTCCGCCCCCAGGGCCTTGACCAGGGCTTCCGGCGACCGGAAGGTATGGGCAAAAAGCAAACGGCCCCAGCCGCAGTCGACCCAGGCGTTTTCCGGCAGGGTTTCCGCTTCCTGTTCGGAAATTTCCGCCCAGCTGCGGGCGGTGGCGGAGTGAAGCTTGTCAAAGCGGTGTTTTTTCAGAAAATCCCTGGGCACCGTTGGTCCTCCCGTTGGTCCGCTTGGGGCTCCGGCGGCCGCCGGCCAGGTGAAACCGGCCTTAAATCAGCCCTATGGCCAGCCGACCGGCCTGGGGTTCGCCCCGGGCCGCCATGATCCCTCACTGGATATTGTGCCGCTGCAGCCAGTATTCCAGCAGGGCAACCTGCCAGAGCTTGGATCCCCGGAGCGGGGTGATATGGGCTTCGGGATCCTGCAGCAGTTGGGCCAGATAGTCGCGGTTGAAGATCCCCCGCTTTTGGGCCGCGGGCTGGTGGAGAATATCCCGGACGAAGTCGAGCACCTCCCCCCGGATGTATTTCAGGGCCGGCACCGGGAAATAACCTTTGGGCCGGTCGATGACCGCGGCGGGGATTACCCGGCGGGCCGCCTCCTTGAGGACATGCTTGCCCCCTTCCGCCACCTTGTGACGGGCCGGAATCCGGGCGGCCAGTTCCACCAGATCGTGATCGAGAAAAGGCACCCGGGCCTCCAGGCCCCAGGCCATGGTCATATTGTCCACCCGTTTGACCGGATCATCCACCAGCATGATGGTGGTATCCAGGCGCAGGGCCTTGTCCACCGCCTCCGCGGCCCCGGCGGCGGCAAAATGGGCGGCGACAAATTCCCGGCTGAAGTCCCGTTCCAGCTGCGGAGCGGTCACCAGCGCCGCCGTTTCGTTGTGGTCCCGGTCGAAAAAGGCCGCGGCGTAAGCCCCCACCGGATCTCTCTGGGCGGCGGCGGTCATCATCTTGGGATACCAGTGATAACCGGCGAAGACCTCGTCGGCCCCCTGGCCGCTCTGGACCACCTTGATGGTTTTGGCAACCTCCTGGGAGAGCAGGAAAAAACCGATGGCGTCATGGCTGACCATGGGTTCGCTCATCGCCCCCACCGTCGCGGCCAGGGAGTCCAGCAGGCCCGCGTTTTCGACAAAGATCCGGTGGTGGCGGGTGGCAAAATGGTCGGCGATCAGGTCGGAATAGCTGAACTCATCGCCTTTTTCCTCGCCGACCCCGGCAAAACCCACCGAGTAGGTGTTGAGATCCCGCTGGCCGGCTTCCGCCAGCAGGCCGACAATCAGGCTGGAATCGAGCCCCCCGGAGAGCAGCACCCCCACCGGCACGTCGGCGATCAGGCGCCGTTTGACCGCGGTGCGCAAAGACTCCAGGACCAGATCCTGCCATTCATTGAAGGAGCGTTCCTCATCGCCGGGCCGGCGCGTGAAATCGGGCTGCCAGTAACAGCGGCTTTGCCGGGAACCGTCGGCCTCGATCCGCAGCAGGGTCGCGGGGGGCAGCTTGCGCACCCCCCGCAGAATGGTATGGGGGGCCGGAACCACGGCATGAAAGGTGAGATAATGATGGAGGGCCGCCGGGTCCAGGCTGGTATCGACATCGCCGGCGGCCAGCAGGGCCGGCAGCGAGGAGGCAAAGCGCAAGCCCTGCCGGCTTTCCTGGAGATAGAGGGGCTTGATGCCCAGCCGGTCCCGTCCCAGCAGCACCCGTCCACTGTCGCGCTCCCAGATAGCGAAGGCAAACATCCCGCTTAGCCGCTCGACAAAATTCTCGCCCCAGGCGTGGTAGGCCTTGAGCAGAACCTCGGTGTCGCCTTCGGAAAAAAAACGGTAGCCTCGGGTTTGCAGCTCCTGCTTCAGCTCCCGGTAGTTGTAAATGGCCCCGTTGAAAACGATCCCGAGACCCAGTTCCGGGTCCAGCATCGGTTGCTGGGAACGATCGGAAAGATCGATTATTTTTAAGCGGCAGTGGCCGAAGGCCATCCGGTTCTGGACCATAATTCCCGAACCGTCGGGACCCCGGCGCTCCATGGCCGTGGTCATCCTCTCCAGGGTCTGACCAGTTGGCTTAGCCTGACCAAAACTGATTTCTCCGCAAATACCACACACAGGCAAACTCCTTTTTTCCGGCGGCAAGCGGTAAGCGGGTTCGCCGCTATCGAGCCCCCGCTTCGGGCAGCAGGCAGAATGGGCAACCGCTGTTTGCTCGCCGCCCCGCTTTCCAGCTCCCTGAGTTTCAACAGAGAGAGAAGCGTTGCCGGTCAGCGGGGCGAAAACCTCTCGCAACCGCACATTTTTTCCAGGTTTATTATAGCATAACCGCTCAGCGATATTGCGCAAGCCCGGCCGAAAGTTCTGGCCCGCCCGCACCAGAATGACCGTGGCGGCGCCGCGGGAGTTAAGCGTGGTCCTAACCGTTCCCGGCCTTCATTTGCTCATTGCATCACCATAAAGTAAAAAAAATTGTACTTTTACAGCAAAGCCGCTTGACCCGGGATTACAGACTAATTATAATCTGATTAGAAAATTGCTGCCCGGCGAAGGGTCAACCACGATAATTCAGGAACATAAACCCATTCAGGTTTAATTTTAGCGACCATGAAATTCCGAATCCTCGGCATAGCCCTACTGAGCAGCGCCGCCTGCCTGCTGGCGCCGGCCTCATCCGCCCTGGCGGATGACCGGGACGGCAAAGGAGAGCGTTTCTTCTCCGGCCCGCTGCTCAGCCGTTTTCTGCCCGGCTTCGGAAACCAAAGCAGCTCACTGGCCGATCAGGCCCTGCCCTCCCGCTTCGCACTCGGTTACTATACCACCGGCCCGCTGGCGGATGAGGGTGATTACGGCCTGACCTCCTCATACCTGGCCCGCTATCCCGGCCCGCCGACCACAACCGGCGTCGCCAGCCTGGGTTACGGTTCCTACTATGGGGCAACCCGGATCGACACCAATCGCCTGGCCCCCTCCGGGCTCAGCGAGCATGAAAGCCTGAATTATTTTGCCGGCCAAGCCCAGGATCAAGGCCTGTCCCTGAGCCTGGAAGCGGGAATGAGCCACGAATCCTTGAATGCCGGCCTGCTCTATGCTTACCAGAGCGGTTACGCAGGCTCCTCCGCCGCTACCATCGGGGGATCTTTGCCTTATCCCGCCTACATTTTCGCTCCTCTGGGCGGGCCGGACCAGGCCCTTGAAGCAAGGGGCCATGAAGGACGCGCGGTATTCCTCTACCTGGGCTATAACCTCTCCCAGCAGCTCAACCTGCGCGGCACCTTGGGCGTTGCCAAAACCAATCGCGGCAGCGACGAAAAAATCCCCGGCCTCACTGAACAGAGCCGGCGCTGGGGGCTGGACATCGCCGCCACCTACAGGTTGCTGGACAACCTGGTTTACGAAGCCCACCTGGGCTATGTCAGCATCGACGATGCTCCCCCCGGCGCCCCGCCAATCCCGCAGCTGCATGGCGCATCCGACGGCGCTCCCCTCTCCTCCAGCGGGGGTCAGAACCCCGACGCCATTTACCACATCGGCAGTCATATCCGGATGACCTTCTAGCCTCGTCCCCTTTCCTGGCCGCTTCCTCCAGGCCTAAGCTTTGCCCTGTTGCTTGCACTGCTTTAAGGGGTCGTCGCCGGAAAAGCCGGTAGCCCCAAAGCGCATCGCCGCCTGCTCCCGGACCCAGGAACCTTCGCCTGCAAAGCAAACCGGAAGGTCAGGGTTAAAGCTGCTGGCTTGAGCCGGAGATCAATTCGTTGAAGAAGACAATGGAAGGATATTTGGCGGAAAACCGGTGCGGAGCCCGGCTGCTGGCCCGGGCTACATGGACCAGGTATTTGAGGCCGTATGCGTTTGCCTGGTCCAAAACCCGCTCAGTATCATCGACCAGCAGCGTTCGCTGTTTATCGTACCCCAGGTGCCGCTCAAGACGCGGCCAGAAGGCCGCTTCCTCCTTGGCCTGGCCGATTTGCTCGGCGCAGACCGCCTGGTCCCAGTATCCATTGAGGGCGGCTTTGGCCATCTTGATGGCCAGGGTTTTGTGATGAGCGTTGGTCACGAGATATATCATCTTATCGTTTTTACGACAGAATTCTAAAAAGTCCACCACATGGGGGTGGACGTCGACCAAGGCGTCCACCCGGCGCTTGAGTTCGGGAATATCCAACCCCAGCTGCTCGGACCAGTAATCCAGGTTGGTCCAGGCCAGGGTTCCCTCCTGGTTATCGTAAGCGCTGCGCAGGCGCCGCCGCGCTTCTTCGATTTCCAGGTCATGGAGCAGGGCGTAATTTTCCGGCACATAGCAATGCCAGAAGTAATCATCAAAGTGGCGGTCCAGCAGAGTGCCGTCCATGTCCAGGAGCACGGTGTCGATCTGCTGCCAGTCGATGTGCAGAGGGATTTTTTTAGCGCTGTTCATAACCGATTGCTTGCCTGCGGTAATTTTTTTGATTTGACGGGAATTCGTGGCGCAAGGATTAGCCCGGCCCCGGCGGCCGGCCGCTGGTTCATGATAATTGTTGATGGGCAGGTGGCATAACAACAGGGCCGACGGGCCGGGCGGCTGATCAGGCAAGAAGCAGCGATCCCCGCAGCTCGGTGAGGGAGGCAATGTTCTGCACCTGGAGATAATTGCTGATCCCGTCGACGATTTCCCCGGCAGCCTCGGGGTTGATGAAGTTGGCGGTGCCCACCTGGACGGCATGGGCTCCGGCAACGATAAATTCCAGGGCGTCCTCGGCGGTCATAATGCCGCCAATCCCGATCACCGGGATGCGCACGGCTTGAGCTACCTGCCAGACCATCCGCAGGGCCACCGGCTTGATGGCCGGCCCGGAAAGCCCGCCCACCACGTTGGCCAGCCGCGGCCGCCGGGTGCGCAGATCAATGGCCATCCCCAGCAGGGTGTTGATCAGGGACACGGCATCGGCGCCCTCTTCGGCCGCTGCCCGGGCCATGGCCTGGATGTCGCTGACATTGGGGGATAGTTTGATAATCAGGGGCAGTCCGGTGGCCCTGCGCACCGCGCGGGTCACCGCCGCGGCCATCCGGGGATCAGTTCCGAAAGCCACCCCGCCCTGCTTGACATTGGGGCAGGAAATATTGACCTCCAGGGCGGCGACGCCGTCCTCACCATCCAGCCGGGCCGCCAGAGCGGTGTATTCCTCCACCGTGTTGCCGAGAATATTGACCACCACCGTCGTTTTCCGTTTGCGCAACCAAGGTAGTTTGTCCACCAAAAAGCGCTCCACCCCGACATTTTCCAGGCCGATGGCGTTAAGCATTCCGCACGGGGTTTCCACCAGCCGGGGCGGCGGATTGCCCGCCCGGGGCAGTAGCGATATCCCTTTGACCACCACCGCGCCCAGGTGGTGAAGGTTAACGAAGTCTTTGAATTCTCGACCATAACCAAATGTTCCGGAAGCGGTCATGACCGGATTGCGCAGCACCAAACTGCCGATTTTTACCTTAAGATCAATTTGATCAGCGGTCATCATGGGCTTTATTCCCGGCTCCAGGCAATATCTTCGGCGGCAAACACCGGTCCGTCCTTACAGACATGCAGATAATCTTCCCCGCCGGCGCTGCCTTGGACGGCGCACCCCAGGCAGGCCGAAATACCGCAGGCCATCATGGTTTCCAGGGAAACCTGGCACTCCCAGGCCCGCTGGCGGCAATAGGCGGCGACCGCGGCCATCATCGGCCAGGGGCCGCAACAATAAACCCGCAGGCCGGGGCCATCTTGATTGGCCAGGCTGATCGCCAGCAACTCCGGCACCAGACCGCCGTAGCCCAGGGAACCGTCATCGGTGGCCACCTGGGGCTTAAGGCCTAGAAGCTGAAATTCTTCCGCTAATTGACTGACTTCCCTGGCAGTTCGGGCTCCCAGAAAAAGATCGCAGGGCACCGCAGGCTGCCGGCGCTGGAGTTCCCGGGCCAGAAAAAAGAGCGGCGCGATCCCCATTCCGCCGCCGATCAGGCAGAAGCGGCCGTTATCGGCCGGCGCTTCCAGGGAAAATCCCTGTCCCAGTGGGCCGACTACGCCGGCCTGGGCGCCGGGCTCGAGGGCCGCCAAGCGCCTGGTTCCTTCGCCGATAACCTTGAACAGCACCTGAATTTGGCCGTCGGCCATGACCTGGTGCAGGGAAAAGGGTCTGCTCAGCAGAGGATCCAAGGAGCGCCCGGAGCGCAGCATGACAAACTGGCCCGGCCTGGCGGCCGCCGCGATGTCCGGAGCCTGCAGGGTGAGCCGGAAAATATCGCTGGCAATCTTCTCTTTTTTCGTAATTTCAGCTAAAAGCTGTCCGGGCATCTTAATTCACCGCAATCAGGTAGCTTCAGGATCAGTGGTAGGCCTTCCGCAACGGGATAGCCGGATTTTGCTTCGAGACGCTTTAATCTGGGGCCGTCGCCAACATCAAACCAATAACCCGCTCCAGATCGTCGGGGGAATAATAGTCTATTTCCACCCTTCCCCGCTCGCCGTTCTGGACAATTCGAACCTTGGTGTCAAAGCGACGATGGAGATCGTTGGTCAGGGTTCGGCAATAAGAGTCGGGTATTCCATTGCGGTTTTTTCGGGTGCCGGTCCGACCGGCACCAGCTCGGCCACCCTGGCTGTTTTTGCGCCGGCGGGCCAGTTCTTCGGCCTGGCGGACGCTCAGGCCCTTGGCGACGATTTCATTCCGCAACTCGCGCATCAGGCTTTCCTCGCCCAACCCGAGCAAAACCCGGGCATGGCCCATGCTGAGCCGGCCGGTGGCCAGGTCATCCTTGGCAAATTCAGGCAACTGGTTAATCCGCAGGGCATTGGCCACGGTGGAACGCTCCTTGCCTACCCTTTTAGCCACTTCCTCCTGGGTCAGACCGAATTCCTGCACCAGACGGAGATAGGCCTCGGCTTCCTCCAGGGGATTAAGATCCTGGCGTTGAATATTTTCCACCAGGGCGAGTTCCAGTTGATCCTGGGGCGAAACGTCCTTGACCAGTACCGGCACCTCGCTAAGCCCGGCCAGGCCGGCGGCCCGCCACCGCCGCTCCCCGGCAATAATCTCGTAGCGATCATCGTCCAGTCGCCGGACCACCAGGGGAAGCAAAACGCCCTTTTCCCGGATGGATTCGGCCAATTGCGCGAGCCCCCCATCGTCCATCTGCTTCCGGGGCTGGCGCGGGTTGGGAGCGATGGCATCGAGGGGGCAGATAAGATAAGCCCGCTCACCGCTGTCATCATATGAGGGCAACAGGGCTCCCAGTCCCTTGCCCAAAGGATTTCTTTTTACCATGATTCGCTCGACCCTCCTTTATTAGCCGCACGGTTAAGCGCTGGAGCGGCCGGGGCCCTGGCCGCCGTTTTTTTCTTCTGCTGCCGCAAAAACTCCCGGGCCAGCTGCAGATAGCTGATGGCGCCGCTGGAGCGCCGGTCGTAGCTGATGGCCGGCCGGCCATAGCTGGGGGCCTCGCTGAGTCGGACATTGCGCGGGATCACGGTCCGGTAAAGTCGGCCTTTGAAATGCTCGTTGACCTCGGCGGCCACCTGGTGGGTCAACCGGTTGCGACCGTCGAACATGGTCAGCAGCAATCCCTCGATCACCAGGCGGTTGTTGTAGGAGTTTTTCACCAGGCGAATGGTCCGGACCAGCTGGCTCAACCCCTCGAGGGCGAAATATTCGCACTGCATGGGGATAACCACCGCATCGGCCGCGGTCAAAGCATTGATGGTCAGCAATCCCAGGGAAGGCGGGCAGTCGATAAAGACAAAATCGAAATCGGCCCGCACCGGAGCCAGCAGTTGCTCGAGGTACCGCTCACGCTTGCTGGCCCCCATCAGCTCCACCTCAACCCCGATCAGGTCGATCCGGCTGGGCAGCAGAGAAAGCTTGCCGGCCATCTCGGCCACCGGAACAATGGCCTCGGCCGCCGCCACTCCCTCGACCAGGCAATGATAGAGATGCACCCCCGCGGCGCCCTCCCCGGACGACGGAATCTCCTGGTAACCCAGGCCGCTGGAGGCATTGCCCTGGGGATCCGAATCCACCACCAGCACCCGCTTACCCAGGGTCGCCAGCGAAGCGGCCAAATTTATCGCCGTGGTGGTTTTCCCGACCCCGCCCTTCTGGTTGGCCAAGGCAATCACCTTGGCCTGTTGCGCACTTTTCATGCCAAGCCTCCCGCCCCCTCAGGCCTCACAAATTGACGATGGTACAACACCACCGCCACCAAACCAAAACCAGTCCCCATAAACGCCAGCCTGAATATCCCACCTGTGGCTGATTTTGGCAACCACCAAATTACCGCCTCCGGACCACCACCGCAACGGTGTTTCACGTGAAACACGGGAATTAATAGCGCTTTTTCAGCTATTTACACCTAGGGGCATGTGAGGCGGCGCCGAATTCGCCACAGCCGTTGAAGGGCGAGAACCTGGGGACGGAACGGCTGATGTGCAGCAACACCGCCTCAGTTAAAGGGGGCCGACAAAGGCCGGGACACCGCGGCCAGCCGGAGCCGGGTCATGGGGACCGGCAACCTCCTAACAGTGATTATGCCGGGTCCTGGCGGGCCAGGGCCAACAACAGTTCAGTGGTCCTGACCATGGCCTTCAGGGTAATGGACTCTTCGGTGGTGTGAACATCGGTCATCCCGGTGCCGAGAATGGCGGTGGGCAGCCCCTGAGCGCTGAAGATATTGGCGTCGCTGCCGCCGCCGGCCACGGTGAAGCGCAATTGGCGGCGCAAAAGCGCCGCGGCCCGAGTGAGCCGCTGCAGCACGGGATCATCCTGGTCCAGGGCCATGGCCGGGAACTGCTCCTCCACCAGAAATTCAAGCTGGGCCCGGCGCCGCCCGGGACCGGAAATTTCCCGGGGCAAAACGCCATGCCGATCGATGGCCAGCCGGAATTCATCTTCAATGGCGGCGGTATAGCGCGCCAGCTTCTTGGCACTGTGGCTGCGCACCTCTCCTTCAATCCGCACCTGCTCGGGAATGATATTAGTCGCCTTACCCCCTGTAATAAGGCCGATATTGGCCGTGCTGTCCTTGTCCAGGCGGCCCAGGGGAATCGCCGCCACGGCCAGGGACGCCAATTGGATGGCATTGATCCCGTTCTCCGGGTGGAGGCCGGCATGGGCGGCCAGGCCTTGAATCAGAGCGGTGAAGTGATTGGCCGCCGGGGCGGCGATTACCGCCAGGTCGATGCCGGCGCTGTCGAGGGCGTAACCCGAGGAGGCCCGCAACAGGGAAAAATCGAACCGTTTGGCTCCGAGCAGGCCGATTTCCTCGCAGGTAGTAAAGACAAATTCCAGCGGTACCTGCAGGCGGCTCTCGTCCTTTAGGCAGCGGGCCATTTCGATCAACATGGCGATGCCGGCCTTGTCATCGGCGCCCAGCACTGTGGGGCCGGTACTGGTGAAGGTATCGCCGATGCGCCGGACCTTAACGCCTGCGCAAGGCTCCACGGTGTCCAAATGGCAGTTGCAGAAAAAAGGCGGCCGTATTCCATCCCGGCCGCCGATCCGGACCACCAGGTTGCCGGTGTCGGAACCGGTTGCTCCGGCGGAATCGTCCTCCAGGATCTCGGCATTGAATTCGGCGGCGAAAAGGCCTTTCAAAAAGACCGCCAGGCGTCCTTCCCGGCGGGAAGGACTGTCAATTTCACATAGGCGGACAAAGGTTTCGGCCAGTCTTTCCGGATGCAGGGGCATAAAAATCTCCACCATAAACGATAGCGGTGCTAAGGGCTGCCGGGTTATTGGGGCCTGAAATCGAAAATTACCACAGAGCAAAGCTCGAGCACAGGGAAAAGAGGACTGCACGGTCGGCTTGGCTCCATAAATCAACCGGGGTGGGATTTCATTGTTGCCGGGGGGAGGAATTCAAGGCTATGATACCCAAAGCAGGCCCTCTGCCGCCGGGGCCGCCTGATTCCCAAGCCGGCGAGAGTTCGCTCCCTTGATCTTCCACCTAATCGGTTTCCGGAGCAGCGCAAGGGGGCGGCGTATGGAGAAATCAGCAAGACGGCAACAAAACCTTACCCTCAAGATCGAAGGAGAAAAAGATGGCTCTGTTTAAATGTGAAAAATGTGGTGCCACCAAGGAAGGCCGCTGCAAACCCCAAAAATGCCCCCAGTGCGGCGAAAGCGGCTGCATGCTCAAGGACGAAAGCGCCGCTCCGGCCCCGGCCGGGAAATGCGGAGGCGGCTGCAAGGCCCGCAAGTAGACAGGAAGCGGGATTTATCCTGACAAACCGGGCAAATGATCGCGGTAAACCGCCGACCGACGCCGGCGGCCGGCGAGGCTCCAGCAGGGCAGGGCGGTCATTTCAACAGCTAAGGCTCCGGAGCCGGGCAGCACCCCCGCCAAGGGGTCAGGCTCCCGGCGGGGTCCCGGCAAATCTCAGCCGAGCAACACGATGCAGCGAGCATTGATTGTCCTGGGCTTGACAGCACTGCTGATCGGCCTTTTCTGGCCCTGGCTGGCCAGATTGCCCCTGGGCCGCCTGCCCGGCGATTTTTTCATCGTGCGGGAAAACTTCCGGCTCTATTTTCCGCTTACCACCGGCTTGCTGCTCTCGTTGGCTCTGACCCTTTTGCTCTGGCTGCTGCGCAAATAAGCCAGGCAGCCGGCTCGGCCTGACCTAGTACCTGATCGCAAAGTCGCCGAATTCTCCCCTGTAGTCCAGCCACTGGACGGCAATACCGCTAACCTGGGCCGCGGGGGGCCCCTGGCGCAGATAAGCCAGGAGCCGCTCCAGGTCGAGTCTTTCGCCTTCGATGACCGCCTCAACCTCGCCGGCCGGGGTATTCCGGACCCATCCCTGCAGGCCGAGTTCAGCCGCCTTCTCGGCGGTAAAGGCCCGGTAAAAAACGCCTTGCACCCTTCCTGATATCAGCAGTTGCGCCCTTGCCTTGGCCATGAAGATCTCGCTCCCTTAAAAAAGGCTGAAACCGGCCCCTCAGACCCCCCGGAAACCTTTACCGCCCCGGCTGGAAGTCAAGCCAGTAGGCGGGCAAGTTCAGCGAGCAGTTGCTCCAGGGGACGGGCCGTATCGATTACCACCAGCTGCTCGGGCTTCAGTTCGGTGGGCGGTTGAAATTTTTCCCGCTGCCGCAGGTAGATGGCCCAGCTGCCGTCGGAAACCGCCCGGGAGTCCCGGGCCCGGATGGCCAGCCGTTCCCGTTTAACCTCATCCGAGCATTCACAGAGGACAAAATCGACCGGAACCCCCAGTGTCTGGGCCAGGGCCGCGACCCGATCACGCTCGGCCCGCTCCAGATAGGATGCATCCAGGACCACCCCCCGGCCCCGCCGCAAATCGCCGGCGGCCCGCTGCAGCAGTTCGGCATAGGTGCGGCGGCTGAATTCGGGCGTATAGATGCCCCGGTCGGCCTCCTCCCGGCAGCGGGTGGCGGCATCCAGGCCGGCCAACTCCTTGCGCACCACATCGGAATTGTAGTACTCCCGGCCGTGGCGGGCCGCCCAGGCCCGGGCCAGGGTGCTCTTGCCGGTGGCGATCAAGCCGAAAAAGACCTGGAGCCGGGGTTCGGTCGCCGATGGGACGGGGGAATCAAGCGCCGCGGGCATAACGTTCCGCCAGGGCAAAATAACGGCCGGCCTGGGCCAGGGCCCCGGCCTTGGTGGCCGGATCGACTTCCGGGGCATGGGCGGTGAAGAGCCCGATCTTGCCCCGGACATAAGCCCGGTAGCAGCAATAGAAGGGCAGCATTGTCATCAGGCCGGAATCATCGGACCGGGCGGCAAACTGCTCGACAAAGTAGCGGGAGAGGTCCTCCAGGCCGTGGAAATCCAGATCCATGGCCAGGAACGCGATATCTCCGGCCTGGTCGCAGCAACGGAAGCGCTGGTTGAATTCGATACAGTCGAAAATGTAAACCGCGGTCGGGCTGAAACAGATATTGGCCGAGTAAAGGTCACCGTGGCCCTCGCGAATCCGGCCGCCCTCCTGCCGCTGGCGAAACAGCTGCTCCCGCTGGAGGAAATCCCGGGAATAGGCCCCGATCAGGTCGAACTGGGCCCGGCTCAAGGCCGGACAACCGACAAAGCCTTCGGTCTGGGTGAAATTTTCCAGCACGTTGACCGCCACCGCCTCGGCGCTGCCCAAGGCCCTGATCTCCGGCCCGCCGGCCGCCGCCTGGTAAAAGGGGACCAGCCGATCAACGATCAGATCGAGGTGTTTTTCGGATAATTCTCCCCGTTCAACCATGCCGGCCATCATGCCCGCGGCCGGCAGCCGCACCATTTTGACGAGAAACTCCTCCGGCTCCCCGGCCCCGCCCAGGCTGAGCAAACCATCATCCCCCCGGCTCAGGCTCAGGACCTCCAGGTAGATTTCGGGGCAGAGGCGCCGGTTGAGCCGCAACTCCTCGGTGCAGAAATAGCGGCGCTTTTCCAACTCGGTGAAGTCAAGAAACCCGAAATTCACCGGTTTTTTCATCTTGTAGACAAATTCCCCGGCCAGGAAAACATAGGATATATGGGTCTGGACCAATTCCACCCGCTCCACCGGATGGGGGTAAGCCCCCGGCTCCAGCAGCAAACGGACCGCTTCGGGCAGGGTAGAGACTGCCGGCATAATTTACTCCTTCTTTTGCTTTGCATCCTGCCAGTCAGGGCGAAGATACAGTTCGGTCAACTGGCGCCGGGCCACCGGAGCCGGGGCCTCGGTGAGCGGACAGGTAGCCTTCTGGGTCTTGGGAAAGGCGATCACGTCACGGATGGTGTCGCGCCCGGCAATGATCATCATCAGCCGA
This sequence comes from Desulfurivibrio nitratireducens, assembly GCF_044068515.1. Taxonomy (NCBI): domain Bacteria; kingdom Pseudomonadati; phylum Thermodesulfobacteriota; class Desulfobulbia; order Desulfobulbales; family Desulfobulbaceae; genus Desulfurivibrio; species Desulfurivibrio nitratireducens. The sequence continues at coordinate 82,262 of NZ_JBIPKI010000004.1, read as the reverse complement.
TCCAGGCCGAAGGCCAAGCCGCCGTGGGGCGGGGCTCCCAGCTCCAGGGCCCGGACCAGGAAGTCGAATTTGTCGCTGACTTCCTCGGGAGTGATGCCCAGGGCGGCAAAAACCCTTTCCTGGAGGTCCTTGCGATGAATGCGGATGGAGCCGCCGCCGATCTCGGTGCCGTTGAGCACCAGGTCGTAAGCCCGGCTGCGAACCTTGCCCGGCTCGCTGGCCAGCAGGGCCAGATCATCTTCGTGGGGGGCGGTGAAAGGGTGATGGACCGCGACATGGCGCTTGGCCTCCTGGTCGTACTCGAGCAGGGGGAAGTCGGTGACCCAGACAAAGGAAAAATGGTCCCGGGCGGTCAGGCCCAGGCGGCGGGCCAGCTCCAGCCGCAGTTCAGCCAGGGCGCCGTGGACGATGGCGGGCTGATCGGCGACGAAAAACAGCAGATCGCCGCTTTCGGCCTTCAGGGCGGCCACCATGGCCTGTTTTTCCTCCTCGGTGAAGAACTTGGCAATAGGCGACTGCCAGTCACCGTCCGGCTTGATCTTGACCCAGGCCAACCCCTTGGCCCCGAACTGGCCGACATAGGCGGTAAGATCGTCGAGATCCTTGCGGGAAAAGTCGGCACAGCCCCGGGCGTTGATGCTCTTGATCATCCCGCCTTTTTCCACCACCTCGCGGAAAACCTTGAGGCCGCAATGGCGAACCGTTTCCGTCAAGTCCACCAATTCCAGGCCGAAGCGGGTGTCAGGCCGGTCGGTCCCGTAACGTTGCAGCGCCTCGGCATAGGTCATCCGGGGAAAAGGGGGGGCCAGCTCCAGGCCCAGGGTGGCCTGGAAGAGGGCCTTCATCATCCCTTCGGCGACTCCCATGACCTCTTCCTCCCCCACGAAGGAAAGCTCCAGGTCGACCTGGGTAAATTCGGGCTGGCGGTCGGCGCGCAGATCCTCGTCGCGGAAGCAGCGCACGATCTGGTAATAGCGATCCATCCCCGCCACCATCAGCAACTGCTTGAAAAGCTGGGGAGACTGGGGCAAGGCAAAGAAGCGCCCGGGATTGACCCGGCTGGGCACCAGGTAGTCGCGGGCCCCCTCGGGGGTGGAACGGGTCAGCACCGGCGTTTCGATCTCGAGAAAATCCTCGCCGTTGAGGTAGCTGCGAATGGCCTGGCAGGCGGTATGGCGCAGGATCAGGTTATGGGCCATGGCCGGGCGGCGCAGATCGAGGTAGCGGTATTTGAGGCGCAGGCTGTCGGATACCTCGAGATCCTCGTCGAGCGGGAAGGGCGGGGTCTGGCTCTGGTTGAGAATCCGCAGCTCACCGACCATGATCTCGATGGCGCCGGTGGCCAGCTTGGGGTTGGCCATCCCCTCGGGCCGGGCCTGCACCCGGCCCCGCACCGCCAGAACCCATTCACTACGGAGGCCGTGGGCCTTGGCGTGAACCTCGGGATTGATTTCCGGGTTGAACACCACCTGGGTAATGCCCCGGCGGTCGCGGAGATCGATGAAGATAACCCCGCCGTGATCGCGGCGCCGCAGCACCCAGCCCATCAGGGTGACTTCCTCGCCGATATTGCTCTGGTTCAAAATATTGCAGTGGTGGCTGCGTCGCAGACTGCCCATGGATTCCATGGTTGGTGACTCCTTTCCGGTAGGGTTAAGTTATAATAAGCGGGCAAAGCTCGCCCTTGGCCGGCAGCTTTTTTCCCCTTGTAGCCGGGAGGCGCTAGTCGGCTCGCACGACCCGCAGCAGGTCGGTCAGTTCAGCAGCCAGGGGAATTTGGCGTTCCTCCTTGCTGACCAGGTTGCGCAAGACCGCCTGGCCCGAGGCCAGCTCTGCCTCGCCGATGATCAGGACGAAACGGGCGTTGAGGCGATCTGCCTGCTTCATCTGGCTTTTGAGGCCCCGGCCCTGGACGTCCATCAAGGCGCTGAGGCCGGCCAGCCGGCAACGATCCAGCAGCTTGAAGCCGTAAGCGCCGGCGACCTCGCCCAGGCAGGCCAGAAAAAGATCGGGGCCGGAAGAGGGGAGAGCGTTTTGTTCCTGGAGCAACAGAACCAGCCGCTCCATGCCCAAGGCAAAACCGATGCCCGGCAGATCCGGCCCGCCCAACTGCCGGACCAGGCCGTCGTAGCGACCGCCGGCCCCCACCGCGCTCTGGGCCCCGAGGGCATCGGTGAGCAGTTCAAAGGTGGTGCGGGTGTAGTAATCGAGCCCGCGCACCATGAAAGGATTGAGACTGTAGGGGATCTGGAGGGCGTCCAAGTCCCGGCGCACCGCCGCCAGGTGTTCGGCGCAGGACGGGCAAAGGGAGTCGAGAATGGCGGGGGCGGCGGCGTTGAGCCGGCGGCAGTTGTCGCTTTTGCAGTCCAGGACCCGGAGAGGGTTGCTCTCGGTGCGGCGCTGGCAATCCTCGCAAAGCTGCTCCCGGTGGCCGCCGAGGAAAGCGATCAGCTTTTGCCGGTAAGCCGGACGGCAGGCCGGGCAGCCCAGGGAGTTGAGCTGCAGGGCGGCCGAGAGCCCCAGCTCGACCAGAATCTGCCGGGCCATGGCGATCACTTCGGCATCCAGGCGGGGATGATCGGACCCCAGGGCTTCCACGCTGAGCTGGTGAAACTGGCGCAAGCGCCCCTTCTGGGGGCGCTCATGGCGAAACATCGGCCCCACCGTGAAGAGCCGGTTGATCGGGCGCCGCAAATGGAGGGCATGTTCGATAAAGGCCCGCAAAACCGGGGCGGTACCCTCGGGCCGCATGGTCAGCGACTCCCCGTTGCGATCGCTGAAAGTGTACATTTCCTTTTCGACGATATCGGTGGCTTCGCCGATGGAGCGGGCGAACAGACCGGTTTTCTCGAGGATCGGCACCTTGATTTCCTCGAAGCCGAAACGGCGGAAAACATCGCGGGCGACAGCCTCCACCCGCTGCCAGAGCAGGGCCTCGTCGGGGAGAATATCCTTAAAGCCTTTCAGGGCTTGCATAAAAATGGCTTCCTGATGAAAATTGGTATAAACTTGACAACCAGAGCCCGGTCCTGGCGAGGACCAGGCTCCTTGCAAAGCGTCGGCCTGAAAGTAAGGCAAGGGCCTTCGCCGGCCAAAGCGGATGAACGCTCCCGGGGCGACCGGCCAAAAACATGAATTTCTAGCCCAATACCCCGGAAAAGTCAAGAAATGTCGTCGGGGCGGAATGTTAGCCCCTGAACTCAGCCGGTCGGAGGAGGGGAACCGGGGCCGAAAAGCTGTTCATCGACGGTCTTGATACATTGATCCATGACCACCTCCAAACCGGCGGCTTCGGCCAGCCGGGCAGCCTCCCGGTTAATCACCCCCTCCTGCATCCAGACCGCCCCGGCCCCCACGGCAATGGCCGCTGTCACCACCGGCAGCACCTGGTCTGAGCGCCGGAAAATATTGACCAGATCAATCCGGACCGTCAGGGCCCGGGCGGCGCTGTCCAGGTCGGGATAACAGGGCAGGCCCAGTATCGTTTGCTGACCGGGGTTGACCGGAATTACCCGGTAGCCCCGCCCCAGCAGATAACGGGCCACCTGGTTGCTGGGCCTTGCCGGTTTGGGCGACAGGCCGACCACGGCGATTACGCGGGCGGCGTTTAAAATTCGCCGGCTTTTGGACCAATCAAGTAATTGCATGCGGGTAGCAGTTGCGCTGGCGGCGGCTTTTTTGTATTCCTGTTTAAAGTAACTTAAAATAAATTGCGCCCGGTATTGCAACAAATCCGAAAAACCGGCTCCCGGCCGGGGCAGAGCCGGTTGGCGCCATAACCAGAGGTCCGAACAATGTGTCAGATGAGCGTAATGCTGAGCCGGCAGGATCGGCAAGAACTGGTGGCGGAAAACGCCACCCTGCTGGAAGTCGAAGACAACGGGGTCAAAATCAGCACCCTGTTTGAAGAACCCAAGGTTGTCGATGGGGTTAAGGTAGCCCGCATCGATTTTCTGGCCGGCAAGGTCATTCTTACCACCAACTGATAAGGATCGGTCGTAATTATGGAAAAAGAAACGGGGGAAAAACTAAGGCTGCTCTTGCCTCACTGGATCGAACACAACCAGGGGCACGCCACCGAGTTACGGCGCTGGAGCTCCACCGCCCGCAATGAAAACATGGAAGAAGTAGCCAACCTGATCGATCGGGCCGCCGATTTCCTGGAAGACGCGGACCGCCTGCTTTCCGAAGCCCTGATCAAGGCGGGGGGGCCGACCCATGGCGGTCATCAGCAACACCACCATCACGATTAGCCGAAGGGCGGGGAGAGCCTGGCTGAACCAGCCGCCGCCCGAACAGCCGTGATTACGACTCGAAGCTGCGCAAGGTGCTCACCAGTTGCTGGCGTTTGGCAAAGAAGAGTTCGGCCTTGACCGGCACCAGATAATAGTCTTCCGGGTTACGGCGGATTTCCCGGCCCAGCGGCTCGGAAATCCAGTGGGAATCCTCCACCAGGCTGTAAAAAACGCTGTCGATGCCGAAAAAGCCATCCAGCAGGTGGGTGGCGGTATGGGCCAGCTTGCTCTGGTAGCCCTGGGGCAACCCGGCGAGATCATCGAGGGAACGAATTCCGGACTTTTTCAGCTCCTCGATGATCTCCTGCAGAACCTGGCGGTTGCGGGCCAGGGCCTCGTCCACCTTGGGCCAGAAACCCGGGGTGTCGGCGGCCTGTATGGCCTGCTGGTCCACATCCACCTTATCGTAACGGACCAGCTGGGTCCGGGCGAAAAAGCGCCGGACCGCATCGGCGGCATGGTCCTGATCCGGCGCCAGGGCCAGAAGGTAGTGGGAATTTTCAATTTTCATCACTTACGCCCCGTTAACCATTTTATCAACGTCGCCAAAACCTTGATGGCGGCGGATTTGGTTTCGCTAGTTGCCGCCTTGCCTTTTGCGATCCAGGGCAATCCGGGATTTTGTCCCCGTTACCGGTTTCGGCGGCAAACAAACTCTCTGCTTGCATTTAATCCCGACCGGCAGCAACAATAAGCCATACCCGGCCGGCGGCGCCGGACCCGGCAATCCGGGCGGCAAAGCTCTTCAGGCCGGGCGGCGGAAGGGCGGCAGCCCGATAATCTCCATAAAGCTGCTGACGTGATATTCCGCCTCCAGGCCGGGGTTCTTAAAGGCGATCAGAGGAATCCCGGCGGCGGCGGTGTGCTCCCGATCCACCGAGGAGTCACCAATATAGATCGTTTGTTCCGGCTTCACAGCCAGGGTCCGCATAATCACTTCCAGGGCCTCGGGATGAGGCTTGGGATTGGTTACGTCCCGGGCGGTTACCACCTGGTCGAAATAGGCGGCCAGCTCAAACATCTCGAGCACGATGGGCATGGTGGTGGTCCGGTTGGTACTGATCGCGGTCTTGCGCTCCGGGCGCAGATAATCGAGAAACTCCAGCAGATCCGCTTCCATCTGCATATATTGGAGAAACGGGGTGTAGTCCAGCTCCCGGCGGTAGCGGTCGGCGGCGGCCAGGTCTTCGGGATAAAGGCGGAAGATATGGCGGACGGAATCCTCGACGTGGTGCATATGGACATAATCAAGCTCGTCCTTGTCCATGGGCGGCCGGCCGAACCGGGCCAGAATCTGGTTGTAATATTCCCGGTTGGCCCGCCGCGAATCGAACATGACCCCGTCGCAGTCAAAGACCACCAGCTTGATGTAACTCATAACCCCAAACCTTGTTTTAGGTTGAAAAATACTCCTGGGTAAAACCGCGGGGCAATGCCCGGGCTCCGGGCTTCCGCCCCGACCCCGGCCTTGGGACAGGGCCGGCGAATATTTGTCCAAACGTACCAGAAAGCCAGAGGAAAGCAAAGCCTTGGAACAGCATACGGATTTTCTCATCATCGGCAGCGGGATCTCCGGGCTCTCTTTTGCCCTGAAGGTGGCCCGGCTGGGCCGGGTCACCCTGGTCACCAAGAAGCGCCGGCTGGACAGTGCCACCAACCTGGCCCAGGGAGGAATCGCGGCCGTTCTCTCCCCCGAGGACTCCTTTGCCGCCCATATCGCCGACACTCTCAATGCCGGCGCCGGCCTCTGCCACGAGGACGTGGTTCGCATGGTGGTGGAAACCGGGCCGGAAAGGGTCCGGGAACTGATGGACCTGGGCGTTGATTTCCAGCGAACCGCCCCGGCGGGAGCCTTGCTGGACCTGGGCCGGGAAGGGGGCCATTCCGCTCGCCGGATCGCTCACGCCTTCGACCGCACCGGCAAGAGCATCGAAGAAAGTCTGCTCAAAAAAGCGGCCGCCGATCCGGCGATTACCATTCTCGAGAACCATCTGGCGGTGGATTTGCTGATTGCCTCAAAGGCCCAAGGGGAGGCAACGCCCCCGAGTGAGGCCGCGAGCAAGGAATTTCCGCTCGAGCGACCGGCCGGCCCCCCTTTCCGGGACCGCTGCCTGGGAGCCTATGTCCTCGACCGGGAAAGCGGCAAGGTGGAAAGCTGGACCGCCAAGGTCACGGTTCTTTGCACCGGCGGGGCCGGCAAGGTTTACCTCTATACCACCAATCCCGACATCGCCACCGGCGACGGCATTGCCATGGCCTACCGGGCCGGCGCCCGGATCGCCAACCTGGAGTTCGTCCAGTTCCACCCCACCTGCCTCTATCACCCCAAGGTCAAAAACTTCCTGATTTCCGAAGCGGTCCGGGGGGAGGGTGGGCGCCTGATCGACCGCCGCGGCCGCGCCTTCATGACCAAGTACGACCCCCGGGGGGATCTGGCCACACGCGATACGGTGGCCCGGGCCATCGACCTGGAAATGAAGGCCAGCGGCGATGATTGCGTTTTCCTTGATATCAGCCAGCAGCCGGCGGAGTTTCTCAAAAAACGTTTCCCCACCATTTATCAAACCTGCCTGGGGCTGGGGATCGACATCACCCGTGAGCCGATACCGGTGGTGCCGGCGGCCCATTACATGTGCGGCGGTGTCCTCACCGACCTGATGGGCCGTACCGACCTGGAAAACCTTTACGCCCTGGGCGAAACCGCCTGTACCGGCCTGCACGGCGCCAACCGCCTGGCCAGCAATTCGCTGCTGGAGGCGGTGGTCTTTGCCCACCAGGCCTGGCAGCAGTGCCAGGCCGACTGGCCGGGGCTGGCCGACTGGCAGCCGCCGCCCATCCGTCCCTGGCTGGCCGACCGGGCCGAGCCCATTGACGAGGCGGTCCTGATCAGCCACAACTGGGACCAGTTGCGCCGCCTGATGTGGAATTATGTCGGCATCGTCCGCAGCGAAAAAAGACTCAACCTGATCCGGGAACAGCTGGGACCCCTGCTGGCCGAAGTCGACCGTCACTACCGGGACTACCTCCTGACCGCCGACCTGGTAGAACTGCGAAATATCGCTCTGGTGGCCCAGCTTATCGTGCACTGCGCCCTGAGCCGCAAAGAGTCGCGCGGCCTCCATTACATCAGCGATTACCCCCTTCCCGATGACCGCAACTGGAAAAAAGACACCATTATTTCAAGGATTTAAATAATAAGCTGAACATCTCCCCGCCACAACGAAAAAAACCCCGGAGCCATGCTTGACAAAGGAAAAGTCATATAGTAAGAAACAGCATCCTGAATAGTAGGCAAATGGTGCTTTTCATATTAGATCAAACTTTTAGCCAAGGAGGAGAACAATGGCAACCATCGAGCATAATGGAAAAACCTTCAACGTTGACGAGGACGGCTTCCTGACCAAAGGGATGGAAGAATGGAATGACGAGTGGGTTGACTATGTCAAGAGCATCGAAGGCATCGAAGAGTTGACCGACGAGCATCGCAAGATCATCGACATTCTGCAGGACTACTTCAAGAAGAACGGCATCGCCCCGATGGTCCGGATCCTTTCCAAGACCACCGGCTACCCGCTGAAGCGGATCTACGAGCTGTTCCCCTCCGGACCCGGCAAGGGAGCCTGCAAGATGGCCGGCCTGCCCAAGCCCACCGGCTGCGTGTAATTTCTCCGCGCTGCAAAGTTTTTCCGGCAACATGCCGCAAGGAAGAAGGGGTAAAATCCTTCTTCCTTTTTTTATGATTCTCCTCCTCGCCGGGTGTCGACAAAGAGGTTGACAACCATGGAAAAATCTACCATATAGAACGCTCTTAACTACGGCGATGTAGCTCAGTTGGTTAGAGCATGCGGCTCATATCCGCAGAGTCCGGGGTTCAAGTCCCTGCATCGCCACCAGGTCATAATCCGGCAACGTCCGGCTAAAATAAAAAAGACCCCGCTTTCCGGCCAAGAAAGCGGGGTCTTTGGTTTCAGACTTCTTCGTCATCGTCGTCCAGTACTTCCTCATCCTCTTCATCAGCGTCTTCAGCTTCGGCTTCGTCAGAGTCCGCAACGGCATCATCCCCCTCGCCCAAGTCGGGGATGTCCTCCTCGTCTTCAGCTTCGACCTCGGGTGGTTTACGGGTTTTGGTCGCCGGTTGGACAATGGCGATGATCCGCTTCACCTCATCCCGCACCAGGGGATCCAGCCGGCAAACGGGACAATCGACCAGATGTTTCTCCATAAAAGCCACCATCCGGGCCGGGGCCATGGCCTCATCCTGAACCTGCAGATACCAGTTTTTGACAAGTTTCTGGAAACGCTGGCATTCCATCGTGGGACGTGCTCCTTGATACCTTGTTCTTTGCCGGGGTCACCCCGGGGAATGTTATAAGGGTTCGAAAATGCGCCCGGGCGGCAATAATCATGGCCGGGTGCCAGGGGCATATAATGCTCTTGGGCTGATCTGCCAATATTTTCCGGCCCAAGGGCGGAAAAAAGTTGTCGCTCAGGCCGGAACCAACTATGTTGGCAGGAACTGCGGAAGTGGAAAGGGCACTGGTGGCCCTCCCGGACTTCAAATCCGGTGCACCGGGTTAACAGCCTGGTGGGTGGGTTCGATTCCCATGCACTTCCGCCACCTTTTGCCTGGGTCGGCCATCCCGCTGCCGGCCGATCCGGAAAAACCCTTCCCGCCTGGTCTGCCGGAACCCCCGCCGCAATCCCGCCCCGCTAAAATCAACCCCTCAGTTGCGCCGCAGGAGGGGAAAGCCCAGCGCCTCCCGCCGGGCCACGTACTGTTCCGCGACCCGGCGGGCGATATTGCGGATCCGACCGATATAACGGGTCCGCTCGGCCACACTGATCGCCTTGCGGGCGTCAAGCAGGTTGAAGGTGTGCGAACATTTAAGGCAATAATCGTAAGCGGGCAGGGTCAGGTCGAGATCAAGCAGGCGGAAGGCCTCGGCTTCGTAAGCGGCGAAAAACTCCAGCAGCTTTTCCACGTTGGCGTGCTCGAAGTTGAAGGCTGAAAACTCTTTTTCCGCCTGGAGAAAAATATCACCGTAACTGACCCGGCCATTCCAGGAAATATCGTAAACGCTCTCCACTCCCTGCAGATACATGGCGATTCTTTCCAGGCCGTAGGTCACCTCCACCGTCACCGGGTGCAGGTCCAGGCTGCCGGCCTGCTGGAAATAGGTAAACTGGGTGATCTCCATGCCATCAAGCCAAACCTCCCAACCCAGGCCGGAGGCCCCCAGGGTCGGAGATTCCCAGTCATCTTCGACAAAGCGGATATCATGCTCCAGGGGGTCGAGGCCGAAGCTGGTCAGGCTCTCGATATACATTTCCTGAATATCGGGCGGCGACGGCTTGATAATCACCTGGTACTGGTAGTAATGCTGCAGTCGATTGGGGTTTTCCCCGTAGCGGCCATCGGTGGGTCGGCGGGAAGGCTGGACATAAGCCGCGCTCCAGGGTTCCGGCCCCAAGGCCCGCAAAAGGGTGGCCGGATGAAAGGTGCCGGCCCCCACCTCCATATCATAGGGCTGCTGAATGGCACAGCCCTTTTCCGCCCAGTAACGCCCCAGTTCAAAGATAATGTCTTGAAAATTCATAAACCGCCAAGGGGAAAAATTAACGCCAAACAACCGGGTCTGCTCGGACCCGGAAAAGTATCGTGACGTTTTACGGGAGATGCCCGCGGCCTGTCAAGGAGTTTTGCCAAACAGGCCGCGCTGCCAGGTTTTTCCTTAACATAACAGGAGCTTAAGGAGATGAAAAAGGCTTGCTGGCCGGGGTCGCTGAATATCTCCTCTATGGCAAGCGGTCCAGGGCCTCGCCGGCCAGTTCGCCCACGGTGGCCCTCAACAGCCGGCCGTGCTGATAGAAGGTAACCGGCTCCGGGTGGCCGCGCAATTTCTCCAGGGATGGACGGGCGGCCGCGGCGCCAAGCAAGCCCAGGGCCCGGGCGGCCAGGCCCCGGACCTCGGAGTCGGAGGAGTCCAGGTAGGGCAAGAGGTAATGGTCGGCCCCTTTTTTCCGGAGCAGGCCGGGCCGGGTGGCGGCTAAACGGCCCAGACCCCACATCAGCCCACGCTGCAAGGGCGGGTATTCGAGAAAAAATCCATCCTCCCGCATGAAGGAAACCAGGATGTGGCTATATTCCTCAGCCAGACCGGGATGATGGACCAGGCACTCGGCCATGGCCTCGGGGGCCCCCCAGCCGATGCCGCCGGATTCGTCATTGAGGCTCCACATGAAACGGCGCATTACCACCCGGGCCGCCTCGAGATCCTGCCGGGCCAGATCCGCCACCACCGGCCCCATGGCGCTCACCGCTCGCCAGCGCACCTGGGGCTCATGATGACAGAGGGCGGCAAAAAGCACCTTCAAAACCTGGGACCGGGGCAGGGCCAGAAGCTCCCCCAGCACCGCCGGGGGCAATTCCTCAGGCGCCAGATCCCGCCCTGCGGCCAAACTTACCTCCGGCAAAGATCCAGCTTGGGCCAACAACTCCAGCACCCGATTTTTAACCCCCCGCAACCCCATGGACCACCATAACAAAAAATCAGACCACCCGGCCCCGCTTAATTCCGACCAGCAGCCACGCCGGACCGGGCAATGCCGGTTTTCCGCCCCAGGTCAACCATTAGAACAAGAACAAAGAACGAGATGGCAACGCCGTCCGGCAGGTAAAATTGGGCCACAGCCCAGGCTGGGGCAGGTGCAAACAGATCCGGCGACCATACTCTTCAGTATGTCGCCGGACCTGATCACGCCCAGATGCGGTGGGGCGGCAATATTACCGCATGGCGCGGGCTACGGCCCGGCCCAGTTCCACGCAATCCTTGAGGGTCTCGTGGGCGGGGACATTCTTGATCCGGACCCCCTCGGCCACCAGGGGTATCCCCATGGCATCAAGGCGCTCGCTCAAATGCTTGACCGCCTCGCCGCTCCAGCCGTATGAACCGAAGGCGGCTCCGACCTTGTTTTTCGGGCGCAGCCCCTTCATATAGGTCAGCACATCGGCCATGGCCGGCATGATATTGTTGTTGAGGGTGGGCGAACCCAGGATCAAGGCCTTGGCGTCCAAAACCTCGGTCATGATATCGCTGCGGTGGTTTTTGCGGGCATGCAGCAGCTTGACGGAATTGATCCCTTCCTCCAGCAGGCCGCTGGCCACCGCGTTGGCCATCTTTTCGGTGCTGTGCCACATGGTGTCGTAAATGATCAGCGCCTTCTCCTTGGGTTCCTGGCGGCTCCAACGCTGGTAGGCCTCGAGGATGGCCCCCGGGTTCCGCCGCCAGATCAGGCCGTGATCCGGGGCGATCATGTCGATCTCCAGGCCGCTGGCCTCGACTTCCGCCAGCAGTTTCTGCACGTTGGGAGAGAAAAGCAGCAGGATATTGGCGTAGTACTTGGCGGCATGAGCCATCAGCTCGCCGGGATCCACTTCATCGTCGAAACGCTCGGAGGTGGCCCAGTGCTGACCGAAGGCATCGCTGGAGATCAGCAGTTTTTCCTCGGGAATATAGGAAAACATGCTGTCCGGCCAGTGCAGCATCCGGGTTTCGATGAACTTTACCGTCCGGCGGCCCAGGGAAATCGTGTCCCCGGTTTTTACCACCTCATAGGGCCAGTCGGGCCGATGAAAGTGCTCCAACAGGGCTTTGTGGCCCATGGGTGAGCAGAAGATTTTCTCCGGCTTGATCAACTCAATCATCTCCGGCAGGCAGCCCGAATGATCGAGCTCCACGTGATTGACCACGATGTAGTCGATTTTTTCCGGCTCGATAAGCTGGTGCAGATGGTGAAGCAAGTCGCTTTTAAAACCCTGCCGGACGGTATCGAAAAGGGCGGTCTTATCGTCCCGGATCAGGTAGGCGTTGTAGGTGGTGCCTTTTTCGATCAAGTAACCATGGAAATCGCGGCTGTTCCAGTCCAGGGCCCCGACCCAGAAAATATCCGGTTTAATTTCAGTCGCCTTCATCCGAAATACCTCCTTTCGCTTAAGTTCCGAGCTCCCCCGGCCCAATTGGTCAACGGGATCCCGCGGCCGCCCCGGTCAGAGCGCGCACGCCACCGTTTACGGCTGCGGGATTGGGGAAAAAACGGCGCCCCCAAAACCGGGGGGATGGACAAACGCCCAGGGGCCGCGCCCGGACTACCAGTTTTCTTTCAACAGCTCGAAATGGGCCTGGGCATGATCACAGGCCGGACAACAATCCGGGGCCGCATCACCGTCATGGACATATCCGCAATTACGGCACTGCCAAACCGTAGGCTGCTCGCGCTTGAAAACACGATCACCCTTGATATTGGCCTGCAGGGCCAGGTAGCGTTTTTCATGAAAGGCTTCGGCCACCGCTATTTTCCGGAAGATTTCGGCGATCTCGGGAAAACCCTCTTCGTCGGCGACCTTGGCAAATCCTGGATACATGATGGTATATTCGTAATTTTCTCCCCCGGCCGCCTCGGCCAGGTTTTCCAGGGTATCACCGATCACCCCGGCCGGGAAAGTCCCGCTGATTTCCACCTCGCCGCCCTCGAGCAATTTGAACAGCCGCTTGGCGTGCTCCTTTTCCTGGTTGGCGGTTTCCTCAAAAATCGCGGAAATCTGGACATAGCCGTCCTTTTTGGCCCGGGCGGAGAAATAGGTGTAGCGGTTGCGGGCCTGAGATTCGCCGGCAAAGGCGGTGAGAATATTTTTTTCCGTTTGGGTCCCTTTCAATGATTTCATCACATTCTCCTGAGTTTGCCAATTTTTTTATCATGGTAGCCGGAAGGCGGCGATTTCCTCTCCCGGCCCGGTAAATACCGCTGGGGAAGCCAGCCGTCGCCGGCCTGTTCCTGATGGTTAACTCCCGGTAGCGACCACGGTGGTAAACAGGATGATCCGACCAATCAGCGGCAGGCCGGACAGATTCCGGTAAACTCCAGGCTGTGCCGCAAAATGGTGAAGTCGGTGAGTTCGCCAGCTTGCCGATCGAGATCCAGATCCAGGGGCAGGTTCAGGTCATCCAGCCGCCCGCACTTGAGGCAGCGGACATGATAGTGGGGAGCCGCGTTGCCGTCAAAGCGCTTCTGGGTCCCGCCGACTTCCAGCTTCTGGATCATGCCATGTTCGGCCATCAACTCCAGGTTGCGGTAAACCGTGCCCAGACTGATGCGCGGCAGACGCTTGCGGGCTATCTGGTAAAGTTCGTCGGCGGTGGGATGAGTGTAAAGCTTGCACAACTCATCCAACAACACCTGGCGCTGCCTGGTTACACGAAGAGTAGTACCTAGGGACACGGGGGGCCTCCATTAGCTGATAAATTTCCTGGCCGCCTGGGGAACGGCTCTAAACTTTTGGCGCCGGCTAAGCGACCTTGCAACCAAATAGGAATCGTTTCTATTAAGAGCATAATATGCCAATAACACAAATGGCGCAAGAGGCCAATGGCAATTTAACAATCAAGCCTTTTTTCGGTCGCTTAAAATAACCCGGCGGCTTCGTGGACGCAGAGATTACAAAACTCCGAACAGGGCCGCGTCCCGGGCGGTATCCGCCGGCTCCTGCAGGGGGCCGAGGGGATTTTTTTGGTACAAATGTTCATCGACCCTGGGAACCCCGCCCCAAAGCTTATAGACCACCTGGTCTTCAACCAGGACCACCAGGGAAGTAAAGCGCCACCCGGTCTGGTGGGTCTGCCGCTTGAAGCGGAAAAGATCGAGAAAGACGTTGCCATGCCGTTCCGACTCAAGCCGGTGCAAGTTAAGCTGGAAGGCCTGGCAGTTGGCCGATTCCGCCACGCAAAGACGCAGACCGGGGTCCATTTCCCGGAGGTCAAAAGAAGAGTTGGGCATGAAGAGCTGGATAATTTCGGGGTAGGTCATAATCTGGATATTGGGGGTTTGACTCGGATCAAAATGGAGTTCCTGCAAATCCGCACGGGAGGTTCGATAGGGGATGATCTGGTCAAAGACCGCCTTGGATTCTTCAAAGCTCCCCCAACGCGCCTCACTGCGGGTTTTGGCCACCGGCAACATCGAGCCGCAACCTCCGACGAGCAGCCCAACCAAGGCTACGACAAAAACAGCTGATATTAATCGAGGCATGGTGGTTCTAGTCCTTGGTTTTTCGGTTCCCGCGGAAATCTCTCCCGCAATCGGTTGTTTCTGCTAAATTTTTGCTTTTATTGCAACTTGCGCCGAGGCTTGGGTGCTTGCGGCAAATCAGGCCAGATTAACCAGAATCCGACCGCGGTGACGACCCCGCAAAATATCTTCGATCTTCTCCTCCACCCCGTCAAGATAAATTTCAGTAATCATTTCTGTTAAATCGGGCACCTGCCATTCCGTCGCCAGCCGTTGCCAAATGGCCAGGCGATGAGCCCGGGGGCATTCGGCGCTGTCGATGCCGGCCAGGGTAACTCCCCGCAAAATAAAAGGGTAAACGTTCAAAGGCAAATCCGGGGAGGCGGCGTTGCCGCAGCAGGTAGCCAGGGCGCCGTAACGGCAGGACTTGATGGCGGTGGCCAGAATCGCTCCCCCAACCGTGTCCACCACCCCGGCCCACTTGCCCTTCAGCATCATCCGGCCGCTCCCATCGGTGGCCTCGGCCCGGCTCAGCACTCGGGCGGCCCCGAACTTGCGCAGGAAATCCGCCTGATCCGCCTTGCCGGTTACGGCATGAACCTGATAGCCGAGGCGGGCCAGCATCGCCAGGGCAACCATGCCCACTCCGCCGGTAGCTCCGGTCACTAAAATCCGGCCGTCCTCGGGACGCACCGGGAAATCAACCAGCCGGGCCAGACATTGAGCGGCGGTAAAGCCGGCCGCGCCGTACATCATGCACTGACGCAGGCTCAGCTGGGCCGGCCGGGGCAAGACCCAGGCCGCCGGCACCCGGATATACTGCCCCAGGCCGCCGGGGGTATTCATGCCGAGGTCATAACCGGACACCACCACTTCGTCTCCCGGCCGGCACTGGGGCGAGCGGCTTTCCACCACTACCCCGGCGGCGTCGATGCCTGGGGTATGGGGATAACGCCGGGTAACCCCCCGGTTGCCGGCGGCGGAGAGGGCGTCCTTGTAATTAAGAGATGAATAATGGACCCGGATCAGCACCTCGTGGTCGGGCAGTTCAGCCAGGTCGCGCTCGACCACCCGGCGCCGGAAACCGCCGCCGGGGCTTTCTTCCACTCGCAGGGCGCGAAATTTTTCTCCGGTCATGCTGTTATCTCCATAAAGTGGAAAGTCGTCTTGCCAGATCAGCCTTTTTGGGGGTAAAGAGTATAGGACGATGATCTCGTGTGCAATCGGGCCAGGATGCCGTCCTGCCGGTAAGCCGGGCGCCAAGCCGCGGTCGCTGAACGCTTACTATTGTGCCGGTCCATCCCGCCGTCAAGCTTTTTGTCCGCCAACCTTCAACAGAGAGGTGCTCCATGAAGCTTTATGATGACAAGTACATCAAAAACATCGTTCTCCTCGGCAGCGTCAAGTCCGGTAAAACCACCCTGGCCGAAACCATGGTTTTCGAGGCCGGACTTTCCAACCGCCGCGGCACGATTGAAGATAAGAACACGATCTCCGACTTCCACGAAATCGAACACGAGCGCGGCAACTCGGTCTACGCCACCCTGCTGCACACCGACTGGCGGGATTACAAGATCAACATCATCGACACTCCGGGCCTCGATGATTTTGTCGGCGAAGTGGTTTCCGCCCTGCGGGTGGCGGATACCGCGGTCATGCTGGTCAACGCCCAGTACGGGGTCGAAGTGGGGACCGAGCTGACCTGGAGCTACCTCGAGCGTTACGCGACTCCGGCGATTTTCGCCGTCAACCAGGTGGACCATCCCAAATCAGATTATTTCAAGGCGGTGGCCTCGATTCAGGAGAGTTTCGGCCCGGGGGCCATCGTCATGCAGTATCCCTTGAGCGAGGGGGAAAACTTCGACTGCATCATCGATCTGCTGAAAATGACGATGTACAAGTTTCCCCCCGAAGGCGGCAAACCGGAAAAGCAGGAAATTCCGGCCGGTGAGAAGGAACGGGCCGCTGAGCTGCACAACCAGCTGGTGGAAAAGGCGGCGGAAAACGACGAAGAGCTGATGGAGCTTTACTTTGAAAAGGGCAGCCTGGACGAGGACGAGATGCGCAAGGGCCTCAAGATCGGGATGCTCAACCGGGAGGTCTATCCGATTTTCTGCCTGTCGGCCAAGCGCAACATGGGCAGCGGCCGGATGATGGGCTTCATCGACAACGTCGCCCCTTCGGCCACCGAAATGCCCCCGGAAAAAACCGTCGATGGCAACGAACTGCCCTGCGACCCGGCCGGGCCCCCGGTCATTTTCGTCTTCCGCACCCTGGTGGAGCAGTTTTTGGGCAAAATCACCTTTTTCAAAGTTTGCTCGGGAGTTGTCAGCGAGGGCACGGACCTGGTCAATAACGCCACCGGGGAAACCGAGCGGCTCAATCAGCTCTTCATCATGGCCGGCAAGAACCGCCAGCCGGTAACCAAGCTGGTGGCCGGGGACCTGGGGACCACCTTGAAGATGAAGGGCACCAAGACCAACCACACTCTGCACAGCAAGGATTTTCCCGTGGCCCTCAAGCCCATCGAATTTCCCGAGCCCCGGATCCGGACCGCGGTGGTTACCACCGACAAGAAGGATGACGAAAAGCTGGGCGAGGCCTTGCGAGAGATCCAGGCCGAGGATCCGACCATCCGGGCCGAGCTTTCGCCGGAACTCAAGCAGTTGATCCTCTGGGGCCAGGGCGAACTGCATCTCAACCTGGTCCGCTGGCGGCTGGAAAAGTCCTACGGGATCAAGGTCGATTTTGTCGAACCCCGGATCCCTTACCGGGAGACGATCAGAAAGGGGGCCACCGCCATGTACCGCCACAAAAAGCAGTCCGGCGGAGCGGGCCAGTTCGCCGAGGTCCACCTGCGGGTCGAGCCCTACGAGGAGGGAATGCCCGATCCCAGTGATTTCACCGTGCGGGGCAAGGACGAAATCGCGCTGCCCTGGGGGGGCAAGCTGGTCTTTTACAACTGCATCGTCGGCGGGGTCATCGACGCCAAGTATCTGCCTTCGATTCTCAAGGGGGTGATGGAAAAAATGCAGGAAGGCCCGATGACCGGCTCCTATGTCCGCGATGTCCGGGTGATGGTCTTCGACGGCAAGATGCACGCAGTGGACTCCAATGACATTTCCTTCAAAATCGCCGGTTCCCAGGCCTTCAAGGAGGCCTTCCGCAACGCCAACCCCCAGATTCTCGAGCCGCTTTACGACATGGAAATCTTGGTGCCCGAAGAGTTGATGGGCGACGTGATGAGCGACCTCCAGAGCCGCCGCTCGATGATCCAGGGCATGGAGTCCCAGGGCCGCTACCAGCTGATCCGGGCGGTAACCCCCCTGGCCGAACAGCACCGTTACTCCACCACCCTTAAATCCCTGACCCAGGGCCGGGCCAGCTTCCGCTGCCACTTTCGCGAATACGCCCCGGTCCCCCACGAAATCCAACAAAAACTCACCGCCAGCGCCTAACCGCCTCGCTGGCCCAGCCGCCAACTCAGGTGCTCACCCTGTCCCAAGCCAAACCGGGCAGGGTGAGCACCCAGCAGCCCCCAATAAAACAGGCTCCAAGATGAAAACGGGCAGCAGTGCCGCAGGTTCGGGCAAGCGGACCGGTGCCGCGTACATCAGTACGCAAGCCGGGCCGATCGCCCGAAGATGCGGTGCTGCTGCCCGTTTTACCAGTGGGGCTGGTTGCCGATGCGGTAGTTCATCACCTCCAGGGTATCGGTGACCACCACGAAGGCATCGGGGTCGATGTTGCGGATCATCGCCTTGAGTTCGCCGATTTCGCGGAAGTTGACCACCGCGTAGAGCATGTTTTCCTCGCTGCCGGAATAGCCCCCCCGAGCCGGGATCACCGTAGTGCCCCGGCGCAGGTCGCGGAGGATCTCCCGGTTGATCTCCGGCCAGTGCTTGGAGATGATCATGACCGCCTTGCGCTGGCTTAAACCGGTGACCACCAGGTTGACCAGCTTGGCCGCCACATAAATCTGAATCAGGGTATAAAGGGCCGAATCAAGGGAAAAAACCACTGCGGCCAGGCTCAGCACCACCACGTTCAGAGCCAGCAGGGTGGTGCCCAGGGGAATGGAAAAGCGCTTCATCAGCATCACCGAGAGGATGTCCGCCCCGCCGGCCGAACCCTGGGAGCGCAGGGTTACCCCCGCTCCCAGGCCCATCAGGATACCGGCGAACATCGCCGCCAGGATATCATTCTCCACCGCCAGATCAACCTTGACCAGGGCCAGGGCCAGGGAAAAAATCAGCGTCCCGGCCAGGCTGTAAAGAAAGAAGCGCCGCCCCACCGCCATGTAGGCCCCGAAAAAAAGGGGCACGTTGATCAGCAGATAAATCAGGCCGATGTCCAGGGGAGGAAAAAGTTCGTTGATGATTACGGCCAGACCGGTGATGGCCCCGGCGGCGAAATCGTGGGGAATAATCACCCCGTTGACCGCCAGGGCGCAAATCACCCCGCCGACGGTCATCAGCAGCAGGTTGATGGCCACCTGGCGCAGGTCGGCAAGGCTGAAGGTCGGTTTAACGGGAATTTTCATCGCTCAAAAATCATCAGGGTTTGGTCCCGGGTTCCGGACTTCCCGGCCGGCAGTTGCCCGGGGGTGGGGCGGGGCCGGATTCGGCGCTATCCGGCGGGGAGCCGGCGGTCAAGGGAAAATGGCGCCGCACATAGGCCAGCTCCTGCTTGCGGTTGCGCAACTTGCCATCCAGCCGGGCGTCGAGCAGCTGATCAAAAATTTCCCGGAACCGGGGACCGGGCTGATAACCCATGTTTTTAAGGTCATGGCCGCTGATTTCCGGCCGAACGTCTATGAGCTCGGTAACATACAGAGAAATCGATTTTTTCGCAGCTTTTTTGCGGATTATCGCCATCAGATAAAGCAAACCCTCGGGCCCCAGATCAGCCAGGAGATGATAAATTCCACTGTTGCTGGTCGGCGCGTGGCGCCGCAAACTGGTGGCCGCCTGCTGGGCCGCCCATTTTTCCCGCAGCAGGGCCTGGCGAATCCGCACGGGCACCTCGAAGCGGGCACAAAAGGTTTTAACCTCCTCGCCCTTGAGGGTGGCGGTCAGGGCCAGGAGATAAACCAGCCAGGGGCGACAGGGTTTGTCGAGATAAAGCAAGTGGTACCAGGCCAGGCCCGCCTGGGCTTCGGAGAGAATATTTTCGAGGCGGGCATCCATCCGCAACTTGGGATGGAGAAAGGGCAGCAGCCCCAGCTCCGCCAGCCGGCGGATGGCCGGCAGGGGGTTGTCCTCGTTGAGCATCAGCTGCAACTCCCCGAAAAAGCGATAACCAAAAAAGCGGTCAAAGAGGTTCATCCGCACCGCATTCTTGATCAGGCGCTCGGTGTGGCGGCCGATGGCGAAACCCATCCGCTGCTCGAAGCGAATAGCCCGGAAGATCCGGGTGGGATCCTCGACAAAACTGAGGTTGTGCAGTACCCGGATCTTCTTGTCCTTGAGGTCGTTCTGGCTGTTGAAAAAATCCACCAGGAGACCGAAGTTTTCCGGGTTGAGATGAACCGCCATGGCATTAATCGTAAAATCCCGCCGATAGAGATCCAGCTTGAGGGAGGACAACTCCACTGTGGGCATGGCCGCCGGGTAGTCGTAATATTCCAGCCGGGCGGTGGCCACATCCACCTTGAGCCCGTCGGGCAGCCTGACCATCGCGGTTTTAAACTTGCTGTGGACCCGGACCTCGCCGCCGAGGCGGGCGGCCAGGTCCTTGGCAAAGCGGATTCCATCCCCCTCGATGACCACGTCGATATCGAGATTCTTTTCGTGCAGCAGCAGGTCGCGGACAAAGCCGCCCACGGCGAAGGCGTGATACTTGCGGGCCTCGGCGACTTCCCCGATGGTCCGGAGGAGCACGACGATCCGGCGCCCCAACCGCTCCACCATCAAATTCTGGAGATTGCGCTGCCTTTCACTGGAAGGGAGCTGTTCGCTGTAGAGATTGCGGGGCAGCCGGGAAGGATCGTTGACCAGCAGATTGAGCAGGTCGGTGCGGGTGATCACCCCCTGCAATTCGCCGTTGCGGCCGTCCACCACCGGGATGATGCGCTGGCGGTGCTCGATGATCAGCTCCTGGATATCACCCATGGTCGCCATGGGGGTCAGGGTGGCGAACTCGGTGCTCATGTAATCGCTGACCGGCTGCTCCTGCAGGCCCAACTGAGCGGCCTTGCCCGCCACCCGGCGGGAAATCAGGCCGATTACCCGGTGATTCTCGTCAACCACCGGCAGGACCGTGATGTTGTAGCGGTTGAGCAGTTCCTCGGCCTGGTGGATGGTGATGTTGGGCCGGCCACTGATCACCGGGGCGCTCATCAAATCACCGGCCAGGCGCTGGGGCCGGATCTGCTTGTGCAGAACCTGGATCAGTTTTTCCTCGGCCTCGATCATGGTCAGATCCTTGATCGTGGCCGAGGCGGCCGAGGCGTGCCCCCCGCCGCCGAACTCGCGGACGATTTCCCCGGCGTTAACCTCGGGAATCCGGCTGCGGGCGATGAGATAAGTGCGCTCGCCCATCCGGGCCAGGGCAAACAGGGTATTGAGGTTTTCCATCACCATGAAACGGCGGACCACCATGGCAAAGCCGTCGAAATAGCTATCAATGGTCAGTTTGGCCACGGTGATATCCAGGCCCTGGATGGTGTAGGTGGTGGCCGAACGGATCAGCTCGCCCAGCAGGGTCACTTCGGTGCTGGTCAGTTCCTGGGCGATGAACTGGGTGATGGCGTGGAGATTGGCCCCTCGCTCCAGCAGCCAGGCCGCGGCCTGGAGGTCTTCGGGGGTGGTGGTATCGAAATGGAAGGAGCCGGTGTCCTCGTAGATCCCCATGGCCAGCAGGGTGGCCTCCTGGGGGCTGAGCGTCACTTCCCGGCTCCGGAAAAGATCGACGAAAATGGTGACGGTGGAGCCCACCGGCCGGATATGCTCGACATTGCCCCGCAAATCCCCGGGATTGGCGGGGTGGTGATCGTAAATATGGATTTCCAGGCCGGGGTTGGCCAGGCATTCGGCGATGGTGCCAAGCCGGGAAGCCTGGCGGGTATCGACCACGATCAGGCGCTTGACCTCCTTGAAGGGAATGTTTTTCAGGCGCTGAAAATCGTAAAGATACTCGACGGACTGGCTGAAAAAATCGCGCAGATTCTTCTCCTGGGCCCCGGCAAAGGCCAGGATCGCCTCCGGGTAAAGCTTCTTGGCCGCCACCATCGAGGCCAGGGCGTCGAAATCGGCGTTGATATGGGTGGTGATGAGATCCATCGGATTACTCTACTGATTCACCCCCGTTTTTGCAATCAGCCACTGAGTCCGGCCCGGCCAGAACTCACCCTGGCTTTCTTCAGGTCGGACCAGCCGGCCGGCGCCGGGATCAGCCGCGGGGATGAAATTTACGATGGACGGCCTTGAGGCGGGCGGTGTCGACGTGGGTATAAATCTGGGTGGTGGCGATATCGGCGTGGCCGAGCATGACCTGAACCGCGCGCAGATCGGCCCCGTGCTCCAGCAGGTGGGTGGCAAAGGAGTGACGGAGCACGTGGGGGCTGATGGCCCGCTTAATCCCGCAGAACAGGGCCCGGTCCCGCAGAATCTGCCAGAAGCGCAGCCGGGTCATGGCCGTGCCCCGGCTGGTGACGAAGAGAAAATCGCTGCGCCGGCGCTTGAGCAGGCGGGGCCGGCCCTGGGTGATATAAACCGCCATGGTCTGGCGGGCGGCTTCCCCGAAAGGCACCAGCCGTTCCTTGGTCCCCTTGCCCAGCACCCGCAGGTGGCCGGCCCGGTTGACCGCGGCCACCGGCAGCTTTACCAGTTCGGAAACCCGCATCCCGGTGGCATAAAGCAGGTGCAGCATGGCATGGTTGCGCAGGGCCAGGGGGGTCGGCTGGGCCGGCGGGGCCAGCAGCAGGTCGACCTCGGCCATGCTCAACACCTTGGGCAAAGCCCGGCCGGGCTTGGGCAGGTCGAGCAGGGCGGAGGGGTCGCGCTTAAGCAACTGTTCTCCCAGGAGAAAACGGAAGAAGGCGCGGAGGGCGGAAATCCGCCGGGCGTTGCTGCGGGCAGAGATCCCGTCCCGGTGGCAGGCCGCCAGGTAGGCCCGCAGGTGATCGGGCCCAATATCGTCCAGCTGGGTGATCGGCCCGCCGGAATGGCGGGCGAGAAAGGAGAAAAAGGAGAACAGGTCGGCCTGGTAGGCCGCCAGGGTATTGACCGCCAGGCGCCGTTCGGCGGCCAGGTACTGGAGAAAAAAGTCCAGCAGGGGAGGGACAAAAGGAAACGCCCCGGCGACCGCAGCAAAAAGCGGGTCACGGGGGCGTCGTTTACCAGGGGCCTGATTGTCAGGACGCGGACCGCGCAGACCGGACATGAGAACCGGGCCCTTAAAACGGGACCTTAGTCCCGCTCCATTCTGAACATCAATTTGCGCAGCTTGCGCCGCGATTCCGCCGTCTTGCGCCGACGCTTGGCGCTGGGCTTTTCATAAAACTCGCGCCGCTTGAGCTCTTTCTTCATGCCGTCAAGCTGGAGCTTTTTCTTGAGGATCCGGATGGCATGCTCAACATCGCCCCTGACTTCAACTTCGATCATTTAGCTTTCACCGCCTTTTCGTCGATCGTCTGAGATTAACCGTTGGCCGGCCGCAAGGGTTGCGGAGCCGCCCTTTGTTGATCATAAAAGAGGTTAATTAACCAAAAAGCGGCTCTTTGTCAAATTATTTCCCCCAGCGGAGCCCGAAGCCGCAGTAAGCCCGGGTTCCGGCCGGGACAGGGCTGCCCGGCCCACTTTTTCCCCTTCCGGCCCCGGGCAGGCCGGATTAAAGCGCGGTCTTTTCGCTGCCATTGCCAGCCGTGAGAATACTCTCAGCGGCCGCGGCGGCCAGGCCCCGCGCTTCATCGATCCGGGCCAAGGGCACCAGAGCCAAGGCAAAAAGAACGATGCAGAAGAGCACCGCCCCTTCAAGGCCAAGAACGAACTGGAGCAGGCCGACCCCGAACAGACCAAGAATTGCGGCAACCTTGGAGAAGACGCCCCAGAAGCCGAACATTTCGGCGGCCCGGGCCGGGGGCGAAAAAACCCCGACCAGGGCCCGGCCCACCGACTGGCTCGAGCCCAGGCTCAAGCCGGCCAGCACCCCGGCCCCCAGAAAAAGGTGCTCGACGCTGACCGCAATCCCGGGCCCCCGGGCAAGCCAGGCGGCCAATTCCTGGACAAAATAGATCGCCAGGATCGCCAGAATCCAGAGCACCAGGGTCAAAGCGTAGGTCAGCCGCCCCCCGAGCCGGCCCTGGAGGGCGCCAAAGCCGAGGGCCCCGGCCAGGGCGGTGATCTGGACGACGACGAACATCAGGTTGCGGGTGGTCGCGCTCCAGCCGATGACCTGGGCCCCGTAAATAAAGGCAAAGGCCACAATCACATAGACCCCGGCCATGGCAAATAGAATTGAAACGAAGAGCAGGGACAGATCGGGCAGGCGGCGGATGGTCCGCAGGGGCCGCCCCAGCCGGCGCCTGCCGACGGCCAGCAGCCGGGCCCGTAGCGGACGCCGCCGCCCGATGGCCGGTTCGCGCAACCAGAGGAAAGTCGGAATCGCCGCCAGGAGAAAAAAGAGGGCCGCCAAGGGACCGACCCAGCGGACCCGGTCGAAATTGGCAAGGCTGACTTCCCCGAGCAAAAACAGGGCCAGGCCGGCGGCAACCAGGCCGCCGGCATAGCCGCAGGCCCAGCCCAAACCGGAGATTTTGCCCAGTTCCTCGGGACGGCCGAGAAAAGGCAGGAAGCTGGCGATGAAGGACTCGCCCAGGGAATAGGCGGTGTTGGAGATGACGATCAGGGCAAAGCCAAGCCACCAGTAACCGGGCTGGACCAGAAAGAGCAGGGCGGTGGCCGCCACCGTAACCAGATAACTGAGAAAGAGCAGCCGTTTCTTGGCCCGGGCCGCGTCCATGACCGCCCCCAGCAGGGGAGCGCTGACCACCACCAGCAGATAGCTCAGACAGAGGGCCAGGCTCCAGAGCAGATTGCCGAGCCGGTAGGCGGGGGCGTCGCCGACGATGATCCGGCTGTAGAGGTCGCCGAAAATCACCGTAATAATCAGCAGGGTATAGGCCTGGTTGGCAAAATCGAACATGCACCAACCGAAGATTTCCCTGCGGCCCGCCTTGCTGGTTATGATCATGCTCGCCGGTATCCCGCTGAAATAACACACCACCGCAGCATAGGTGGTTTTGGCCTTACCCAACGACGGTTTTTCCCTGCGGGACCGGCGGAATGACTGCTTGTCGGCCCCGAAAGTCAGCTGCGGATTTCAATCCCCTGCTCGCGGAGGTGTTGCTTGACCGCGCTGATCTCCACCTCGTGGCGGTGGAAGATGCCGGCGGCCAGGGCGGCCTCGGCCCCGGTGGCGGCGAAGACCTCGCTGAAGTGCTCGGGTTTGCCCGCCCCGCTGGAGGCGATCACCGGAATGGTCACCGCCTCCTTGACCATCTTGATCAGCTCCAGGTCAAAGCCGGAGTTGGTGCCGTCCTTGTCGATGCAGTTGAGGAGAATTTCCCCCGCCCCCAGTTCCTCGCAGGCCCGGGCCAGGGTGGCGGCATCGAGCTCGCGGCCCTCGCGGCCCCCCTTGACGGTGCACTGGTACCAGCAGTAGTTTTCCCCGTTGGGGCCGGGAAAGGCGGTGGGAATCACGTGATGGGGCACTTCCTCCGGGCTCCGGACATAAACCCGGCGGGGATCGATGGAAATTACCACGGCCTGGTTGCCGTAAACGTAGGCGATCTGCTCGATGGAGCTCTGGCCGGTTTTGCGCCGGCCGGAGCGCAGATATGCTTCCACCACCGCCACCGCGTCGCTGCCGATGGAGATCTTGTCGGCCCCGGCCCGGAAATAGCGGGAGGCCACATCGAGGGCCGAGTAGAAGCGGCCGTTGGCGTCGGTAAATTCGCGGATGCCGCCGCCGATGGTGAGGGGAACGAAGACCTGCTCGGAGGCGCGCTCGAGGACCTCCAGCATGGGCTGGTCCTCGAGGGGAAAATCGCGAAAGGCGGTGATGTTGAGAAAGGTGATCTCGTCGGCCCCTTCCCGGAAATAGCGGGCCGCCAGTTCCACCGGCCTGCCCAGGTTGCGGACCTCGCCGCCGGACTCGCGGACATCGTACTGGTCGCCCTTGGTCACCACCAGGTCGCCTCGGTCGTTGCTGCGCACATCGAGACAGGCGATGATCCGCTTGGCCAGCCTGGTCCCGGCGGGGAGGAAACCCGAGCCGCTCCCGGCCTCCGGGCTTGCTTGGCCCTGGGATGGCACCGTTCTAGCGGTAACGGCCAAGGCTGTTTCCCGGCTTTGCAGAAAATTGGCCAAAACGGTCAGGCCGGCCTGGCCGCTTTTTTCGGGGTGAAATTGGCAGGCCGCCACCGCCCCCTGCTGGACGGCACTGATAAAATCTTCCCCATAGGTGGTTTCGGCCAGCACCCAGTCGCGATTGGCCGGGGTGGCGGCGGCCCGGTAGGAATGGACGAAATAGAGCTTTTCCCCCTGGTAGCCGGCCAAAAGGGGCGAGGGCTTGCGGATGGCGATCCCGTTCCAGCCGATCTGGGGCACGGCCAGGCCCGGGGCCCGGAAGCGTTCAATCCGGCCCGCGATCAGGCCCAGGCCCGCCACTCCCGGCGATTCCTCGCTGCCTTCGAAGAGAGTCTGCAGCCCCAGACAGATGCCGAGATAGGGCCGGCCGGCGCGGAGATACTCCCGCAGGGGCTCGAGCAAGCCCTGGCGGCGCAGGCTCTCCATGGCGCTGCCGAAGCTGCCCACCCCGGGAAAGATCAGTTTTTCGGCCCGCAGGATATCGGCGGGCTCGGCCACGTCCCGGACCTCGTAGCCCAGTTTGCGGATGGCGTTGCGGACGCTGCGGACATTGCCGGCCCCGTAGTCGAGGAGGGTAATCATTTGACCATCACCTCTTTGGACCAGTCATTGTGTTCGAAGGCCCGGTGATCGGGCTTGGGATCCTTTTCCTCGGCCAGGCGCTGCTCCAGCCACTTGAGAACCTTGGCAAATTCCTCCCGAAGCTGGGCCATGGCCATTCCCCGATGGCTGACCCGGTTTTTTTCCGCCGACTCCATCTCGGCAAAGGTTTTGCCCAAGGGGGGATAAAACATCACCGGATCGTAACCGAAGCCCTTCTCGCCCCGGGGTTCATGGGATATTTGCCCCTCGCAGCGCCCTTCATAGGTCAGGGCGGGGCCGGAGGGTACGGCCAGGGAGATCACGCAGACGAAGGCGGCCCGGCGGTCGCTTTGGCCTTCCAGCTCCCGGAGCAGCTTGGCGATATTGGCGGCGTCATCGGCCTTTGCCCCGGCATAGCGGGCCGAATGAACCCCCGGTGCGCCGGCCAGGGCCTCCACCACCAGGCCGGAATCGTCGGCCAGGGCCGGCAACCCCAGGGCCTTGGCGGTAAACAGGGCCTTTTTATAGGCATTGTCATCAAAGGTGGCCCCGTCCTCCACCACCTCGGGCAGGGGTCCGAAATCGGCCAGGGAGCGGATCTCCACCGGAAAATCCGCCAGCATTTCCTGCAGTTCCTTGACCTTGCCCTGGTTGCGGGTGGCCAGCACGATTACCTGTTGCATAGCGTCTCCATCCTCATTGTTGCTCTATCTTAAAAAAAAGCCGAAAGCCCGGCCCTTTGCTTCCTCTTAAAACCACAGATTGCAGACGATGACCGCCGCGGTGATTCCGGCCGCGTCGGCGGTCAGGGCGGCGGGCAGGGCGTGGCGGGTCCGGGTGATCCCCACCGCCCCGAAATAGACCGCCAGCACATAAAATGTGGTTTCGGTGGAACCCTGCATCACTGAAACCAGAAAGGCGAGAAAGCTGTCGGGATCCCGGGCCACGATCTCGCTCATCATCCCGAAGGCGCCGCTGCCGGAAAGGGGCCGCAGCAGGGCCATGCCCAGGGCCTCGGCCGGCAGCCCGACCCGTTCGGTGAGCGGGGAAAGCACGGTGATCATGATTTCCATGGCCCCGCTGGCCCGGAACATCCCGATGGCGACAAAAATGGCGACCAGGAAGGGAATGATCCGCACCGCGGTGGCAAAGCCCTCCTTGGCCCCCTCGGTGGCCACTTCGTAAACCTTGACCCCCTTGAGGTAGCCGAAAATCAGCAAGCCGGCGATCAGCATCGGGATCAGCCAGGCGGAAACGGCGTTGAAAAAGGAAACCGCGTCCTCACCGCCTGCCCCGGGCCCGAAGAACAGGCGATAAATTATGCCCCCGGCAAAGGCGAGCAGCAGGAGTTGGATAAAAATCCGTCCGCCCCGACCCGGCGGGGTCAGGGCGGGAGCTGCCGGGAACTCGATTCCGTTGCCGCCCGGCTTGGCCGGTGCCGGGCCACCGGCGGCGGGTTGCGCCTTTGCCCCTGAGGACCCGGCGTCAGGGGCCGGACTGGCGGCGACGCCGCTCAAACCCAAAGTCCGGCCCGGTTCGCGTCCGGCCAGCAGTTTGGCCATGGTTATGGCCACAATGGTCGAACAGCAGGTGGCGACAATGGCCGGAATCAGGATTTCGGCCGGGCTGGTGGCCCCGGCGGCGGCCCGCACCGTGATCACCCCCAGGGGCAGCAGGGTGACGCTGGAGGTGTTGATCGCCAGAAAAAGGCACATGGCATTGGTGGCCGTACCCTTTTCCGCCGCCAGCTTGTCCAGCTCCTGCATGGCCTTGATCCCCATGGGGGTGGCGGCGTTGCCCAGCCCCAGGGTATTGGCGGCCATATTCATGATCATCGCGCTCATGGCCGGGTGCTCGGCCGGCACCTCGGGAAAAAGCCGGGTCATCACCGGCCGCAGGGCCCGGGCGATCATCCGCATCAGGCCCCCGGCCTCGGCCACCTTCATGATCCCCAGCCAGAAGGCCATGGGACCGATCAGGCCGATGGCCAGCATCACCCCGGCCTTGGCCGACTCGAAGGAGGCGCTGGTCACCTCGTCCATCCGGCCGGTATAGGAGGCGGTGACCACCGCCACCCCGATCAGACCGAGCCAGATAATGTTTATGGCCGAAGCTTTGGGCTGCATAACTGGGCCACCTTACCCAAAAACAGCCCCAAAAATCCAGCGGAAATAGCAAGGCGAGCCCCCGCGGCTGCGCCGGAAGAGAAGCAGGAACCAGTTTGGGGATGAGGGCAAAAGATGGCAGAGCCTTACCGGCTTGGATCGGCCGCCAAACGGACTTACTGTGTTGGACCGACTTGGAGCAGGTTGCTGAAAGAAAAAAAAGGGGCCCTTCCTGCCAAGAAGGGGGAGAGGGAGGGAAGGCAGGAAGGGCCAGGAGAGGTTGGGTTGCAGTTAAGAGACACGATCCGAACGGAAATAGTTCCAGGATAGTTCGAGGAAAATTCCCGCGCTAAAGCGGAGCTGAAAACCAGGGGTGCGGTGGCCCATTATACCGACCTGATCCACCGCCGCCGGCCATTGGCCGGTTTTATTTCAGGGCGTCATACACCTTGCCCACCAGCTGCGGTCCGGGGGTCAGGGTCTTGTCCCCCTTTTCCCAGCGGGCCGGGCAGGCTTCGTTGGGGTTCTGGGCCACATGGGCGCTGGCCTGGAGCTTGCGGAGCAACTCCTTGGCATTGCGGCCGACATTGTAGAAATTGATTTCGGAGGCAACCAGCACTCCGGCCGGGCTGATGATAAAGGTGCCGCGCAGGTCCAGGCCGGTTTCCTCGTTGTAGACGCCGAAGATCCGGGAAACCCGGCCGGTGGGATCGGCGGCCATGGGATAACTGGCCTTTTCGAGGAACTTTTCCTCCCGTTTCCAGGCCAGGTGGGTATAGACGGTGTCGGTGCTGACCGTGACCACTTCCGCTCCGACGGCCTTGAGATTTTCATATTCATCGGCCAGATCGGCCAGCTCGGTGGAGCAGACGAAAGTGAAGTCGGCGGGATAGAAAACCAGCACCGTCCACTTGCCCTGCTTTTTCTGCTCGGCCAGGGAGATCTTGTTGAAGTCGCCATTGACCGGATCGTAAATTTCCAGTTCGAAATCCGGCACTTCCTGCCCTACCTGGAGGGCGCCGCAACAGCAGTCGTCGTCGTAATGATGTTCCATGGTCAATTTCCTCCTATTAAGATGTTTATTGAAAAGCCTGACTTAAGAAAAGCCGGGCGGCGCCGGACCGGAACACCGAAAACCAGGTTGACTCCCGGCAACCCCCGGCCCTGCTATTCTCCGAAGAGAGTTACGCCGTCTTTTTGAGAGAGATTATCATTTACATTTTCTTTTGCAAGAACTTTTCGCCCCCCTCCGAAAATTTAAGCCCAAGGCGGCGAAGCTCAAGGCTTGGAGCCAGATTGCTTTTTTATTTTTGCCATATATATGGTAAGAGCAGGGGATGGAAAACGCAATGGCCTGCAAAGGCGGCGAGCCCCCTGGGAAAATTTTTCTGATCGGCTACCGGGCTTGCGGCAAAACCCTGGTGGGACGCATGCTGGCCGCCAATCTGGGCTGGGAATTTCTCGACATGGACGCGGAGATCAGCCGCCGGGCGGGGATGAGCATCCGGGCAATGGTCGCCCGCCATGGCTGGGAGTACTTTCGGAGCCGGGAACGGGAACTGTTGCTCGAACTGAGCCGGGCGCCGGCCCCGTCCCCAGGTTTAGTGGTGGCCACCGGCGGCGGAGCCGTCCTCCAGCAGGATCTCTGGCCGGAGATCCGGGCGAACAGCCTGGTGGTCTGGCTGAGCGCCGATCCGGCAACCATAGCGGGCCGGATCAGCGCCGACCAGGCCAGCGGCGAACAGCGGCCGGCTTTGACCGAGCGGGGACTGCTGGCGGAAATCAGCGAAGTTTTGGCGGCGCGGACCGAGCTTTACCGGCAGGCCGCCCACCTGCAGATCGACACCGCCTCCCTGGAGCCTGCCGCCATCGTCTCCCGGATCAGCGAGCGCTGGACTCAAGAGCGGCAAAAAAACGCGGCTTAAAACGGCTCGGCGGCCGCCGAGGAGCAGGGCGGCGACTTTGCGCGCTGCCCTGCAACAGCCTCAAAACCCGCACAAGGAAAGGAAAATGGCAGGAAATACCTTCGGCAAAGTTTTCCAGATCACCACCTGGGGCGAGTCCCATGGTACCGCCGTCGGGGTTGTGGTGGACGGCTGTCCCCCGGGAATCCCCCTGGGCCCCGAGGATATCCAGGCCGATCTGGACCGGCGCCGCCCCGGTCAAGGTGGTCCGGCGACCAGTCCCCGCCGGGAACCGGACCGGGTGGAAATTTTTTCCGGGATTTTCGAGGGCCGCACCACCGGCACCCCCATCAGCCTGGTTATTTTCAATAAAGATGCCCACAGCAAGTCTTACGACCATCTCAAGGATATCTACCGGCCGGGCCATGGCGACATCACTTACCAGGAAAAATACGGGGTGCGGGATCATCGGGGCGGCGGCCGGGCCTCGGCCCGGGAAACCGCGGCCCGGGTCGCGGCCGGAGCGGTGGCGGGCAAGATCCTGGCCCAGGCCGGCATCGAGGCTTGCGCCTACACCGTGATGCTGGGTGGAATAACCACCGAACAGCGTAATTTTAATGATATCAATGATAATCCGCTTTTTTGCCCCGACAACGCAGCCGCCGCCGCCATGCTGGCCCGGATCGACGAGGTTCGCCGCCAGGGCGACACCCTGGGGGGAATCGTCGAAATCAGGGTCAGCGGCTGCCCGGCCGGACTGGGGGAGCCGGTTTTCGACAAGCTCGACGGCGAGCTGGCCAAGGCGATGATGTCCATCGGGGCGGTCAAGGGGGTCGAGATCGGCCGGGGGTTTGCCGCCGCCGGCCTGACCGGCTCGCAGAATAACGACCCCATCACCCCGGCGGGTTTCAACGGCAACAACGCCGGGGGCATTCTGGCCGGCATCTCCAACGGCGACGAGATTATCATCCGGGCGGCGGTAAAGCCGATTCCCTCCATCGCCAGGGAACAGCACACCATCAACCGCGACCGGCAGCCGGTAACGATCAAGGTCGGGGGACGCCACGACATTTCCGCCATTCCCCGGATCATCCCGGTCTGCGAAGCCATGACCAGGCTGGTGCTGGCCGACCATCTGCTGCGCCAGCGGACCATCAGCGGCTTCTCCCCCCGGGGCGCTTGACGGCACCACCGGTCAAATACTCAGTTGCGAGGAAACCATGCCAGGTGCAGGTAAAAACAAACAAGGCGGCAACGTTCCCGAAGTACCGCTGCTTGCGGCCAGCGGGACGGCGGCGCGGCCCCCGGCCCGCAAGCGGCACCGGGGGCCGCAAGATGGGATGCCCCGGGAAAACCTGATCCGCGATATCTGGATGATCAGCCGGGAATACGACGGCCTGGCCGGCGCCGGCGGGGTTAAGGACGTGGTCCGCCAACTGGGCGAGGCCCTGGCCCGGGCCGGCCACCGGGTCAGCGTGGTCCTCCCCCTCTACGGCTTCATGGATCCCGAAGCGGCCGGGTTTGCTCCCCTGAACCTCCATTTCGAAGTGGGGATGAACTATGTCGGGGTGGAACGGCGCGAACTGGTCCGGATTTTTGCCCGCCACCTGGTTCCCCCCCCGGCCCGGAGCAAGGATCGCCGCCTGCGCCCGGCTACGGCCCCGCGCAACTCCGGGGGCTGCCTTTCCCTTTACCTGCTGGACGCCCAGCGCTACCAGGAAAAGCAGGGGGTTTACACCTATACCGCCGCCGAAGAGGCCCTCAACCCGGACCATCACCAGGGCTCGGGCCATTTCGATTATTTCGCCATGAACGTCCTGCTGCAGAAGGCGGCCCTGGCTTTGATGATCCGGCTCGGTGCCCGACCGGAGGTCATCCACTGCCACGACGGCCATGCCGCCCTGCTGCCGGCGCTGATCCGGGAACTGGAAGGGTTTCGCCACTATTTCGCCGCCACCGCCGCCGTGGTCACGGTTCACAACGCCGGGACGGGTTACCACCAGGAGGTCGCAGACCTGCGCTTTGCCGAGGCGATTACCGGTCTGCCGGCCCGGGTCATCCACGACAACCTCCTCGACGACGCTTTCGATCCGCTGCTGGCCGCTTCCAGCTATGCCCCGCTCAACACCGTCAGCGAGAACTATGCCCGCGAACTGCGGGAGACCGAAGACGACGCCCTGACCGGCTGGCTGGGCCACCGGCTGCTGGGCCGGGGCATCAGCCTGCGGGGGATCACCAACGGAATCAACCCCGCCGACTTCAACCCCACCGAACCGGAAAAACTCGGCCTGCCCGCCGCCTTCTCCCCCGAGCGGGGCGATCTGGCCGGTAAAGAGCTTTGCCGGGCCGAGCTGATCAAGGCCCTGGCCGAAGAGCGCTGGCCCGGCCTGCGCCGGGCCGGAACCCTGGCGCCGGTCCCGGCCGGCCAGGCGTTGCCCCTTTTCACCTTCGTCGGCCGGCTCACCAACCAGAAGGGGGTGGACAAACTGCTCGGCGCCCTGGAAACCCTGCTGCCCCTGGATCAGGGTTTTCAGGTGCTGGTGCTGGGTTCTGGCGACAAGAGCTGCGAACAGGCCCTGAGTCGCCTGGCCGAAAACGAAGCCAACCGGGGCCGGCTCTGTTTTCTCCAAGGCTATGATGCCCGGACGGCCAACCTGGTCTATGCCGCCGGCGATTTCTTTCTGGTTCCGTCCCGCTATGAACCCTGCGGCTTGACCGACTATAT
Source organism: Desulfurivibrio nitratireducens (assembly GCF_044068515.1). Classification (NCBI taxonomy): domain Bacteria; kingdom Pseudomonadati; phylum Thermodesulfobacteriota; class Desulfobulbia; order Desulfobulbales; family Desulfobulbaceae; genus Desulfurivibrio; species Desulfurivibrio nitratireducens. Next base: position 49,217 of record NZ_JBIPKI010000004.1, on the reverse strand, counting down.
CGCCCAGCTGTTCGGCAACCTGCCCATCGTCCACCAGGTCGGCGGCCTGGTCAAGGTGGTGGACGGCCTCACCGGCCTGGCCTACCGCGAGCACAAATCCGCCGCCCTGATGGGGGCCATGCAGCGGGCCCTGGCCCTTTTCCGCCAGGAGCCGGAAAAGATCCTTGACATGCGCCAGGCCGCCGTTAAGCATATTCAGGAGTATTACACCTGGGATACGGTAATGCGCCAGTATCTGGATTTTTACCAGACGGCCCGCTCTTTCCTGCGGTCGTGAACCCCAGCAGGCGGTACTTTGCAACGCTAACCAGGGACCGCCGCGCCCAGCCGCCCCCCTTAGCCCGGGGCCGGCGAAAGCCCGGCGATCCCCCAGTCATCCCGGCAACCTCAAGATTCCGGGACTACCGGTCCGCCCTGACCGGCCATAACCCCGCGACCATTTTCGCGGGACGATTGGAGGCCGGGGCCGGCCCTTAACGACGGCGGGCCCTGCCGGCCCGGCCCAAGTCACCCTTTACCCAGCTCTTTCAAGGAGGCAAGTTCATGACCATCCGTGTAGGCATTAATGGTTTCGGCCGCATTGGCCGCAGTATTTTCCGGGCGGTGGATACCGACCCGCTCTTCGAACAGATCGAAATCGTGGCGATCAACGACCTCACCCCGTCTCCCACCCTGGCCCACCTGCTCAAATACGATTCGGTGATGGGCATTTACCGGCGGAAGGTCAAGGCCGGGGAAGGCGAAATCAGCGTCGACGGCCGCCCGGTCCGGATCAGCAGCCAGCGCAATCCCGCGGAAATTCCCTGGGGCGACCTGGGGGTCGAATACGTCATCGAGTCCACCGGGTTCTTCACCGACGGGGCCAAGGCCCAGGCCCACCTCGACGCCGGGGCCAAGAAGGTGCTGATCTCGGCGCCGGCCAAGGGCCAGGTCAAGACCATCGTCATGGGAGTCAACGAGGATGACTACGACCCGGCCAGCGACCATGTCGTTTCCAACGCCTCCTGCACCACCAACTGCCTGGCTCCGGTGGCCAAGGTGATCACGGAGCGCTTCGGGATCAAACATGGCCTGATGACCACGATCCATGCCTACACCAACGATCAGTCGCTGCTCGATTTTCCCCACAGCGACCTGCGCCGGGCCCGGGCCGCGGCCCTGTCGATGATCCCCACCAAGACCGGGGCGGCCGCCGCCGTCGCCTTGGTCCTGCCCGAATTGAAGGGCAAATTCGACGGCCTGGCGGTGCGGGTGCCCACCCCCAACGTCTCCCTGGTGGACGTGGTCATGGAGCTGGAGCGGGAAACCTCGGTGCCGGAGGTCAACCAGGCCCTGGCCGCCGCCGCCGGCCGCTTCCTGGGCTACTCGGAAGAGCCCCTGGTTTCCATCGACTACCAGGGCGATCCCCGCTCCTCGGTGGTGGACGGGCTTTCCACCAAGGTCATCGGTTCGACGGTGAAGATTTTATGCTGGTACGACAATGAGTGGGGGTATTCCAACCGGATGCTCGATCTGCTGCTGCTGATGGAAGATCGTAAAATACTCTAAAAAAATGCAGCGGGCTCCCGTTCCGGGGCAAGCCGGCCAGTCGCGAAGGGCAAGAATCCCGCCTGACTGGCCGGCTTGCTCCGGACTCCTGTCCGACTGCGGGTTTGCGGGGCGCCGGTGGCCCAGCCCGACACCAGAGCCAATTTTGCCATGAACCATAAAGAGGACAGTCCGACCCCCGGCGCGGCCCAGGCCTGCCGGCCGGCCATCGATTCCGACGCCCTGCGGGCCAACCTGCAGGAAACGGCGGTGGCCTGCGTCGAGCTCGACCCCTCCCTGGCCGTGCTCCTGGAGGTGGTGGCCGATTACCAGGGCATTCGGGCCCCCCTGGAAGAGCTGCTCTACGAAATCAGCCACCCCTACCGCAACTGGCGCCTGATCCTTCCCAAATTACGCTCGTTTATCCTTAAGCACCTGGATCATTACCGCCGGCATGAGCGGGGCCCGGAAGCGTGTTTGCGCCTGGGCGAGATCCTGCTGGCGGCCCTGCGGGAATCGGCCAAAAACGAGGTGCTGCTGGCCCAGGCCGCCGAAGCCCTGGCGGCCCTGCTGGACAAACTGGTCCTGCTGCTCAAGCCTGAGCAGCTGCAAGCCTACCAGCAAGCCCTCAGCCACTGCTGCAACCAATTGGCCGAGCTTGACGATCCCCTGTTGCTGCCCCTGGCCCAGGGCCAGTATTCATTCAATAAAATCATCACCCGCCTGGTCGGCAAATGCCAAAGCGGCGGCCCCGGCGCCCTGCAAGTCTGCGACCTGGGGGCGGCCGCCCGGCTGCTGCAACGGATTCTGATCCTCAATTACCGCTACTGGCTCAGCGAAGAAGATCCCCAGCCCTGGTTCGTCTCTGAGTGTGAAGCCCTCTGCCGGGGCTGGCAGGCCGGCCGCCTGTTCCAGGAAGTTTCCCATGCCCGGCTTCAGCAATACCTGGCCGAGGTGGAACAAATCACCCCCGAGCGGGAAACGGCCGCCGCCCTGGCCCGGCTGCTGGAATTGCCGGATCATCTGGCCATTATCCGCCTCTACAAGGAAATCCCCGACAAGCTGGCCGGGGAGAAGCCGGAGGGACCGGATTTACCCGAGTCCGACCGTTTCGCCGAAAACCGCAAGATGCTGTTTCTCTTCCGGATCATGGAGACCCGCGGCCTGGCCCTGATCCACGAGGAGACCCTGCGGGAGATCAACCGCAGCCTGGTCCAGCTCATCCGCCGCCAGACCTTCGAGGAAATCGAGCGCTTTCTGCTGACCACCCTGGCCCTGCTCAAAACCAATGTCCGCCGTTATCCCCACACCTCCCTGCAATGCATCCAGGTCATCGGCAGCGAGGTCTTCCGCCGCAACAACAGCCGTCTGGTGGAAACCTTTCTCTGGGAGACGGTGCGTTTCGGCTTCCAGCATGCCAACGTCACCGGGATCGGCGAAGACTGGCAACCCCTGGCCAACCCGGCCCACCTGGCCAATATCCGGGTCTGGCTCAACCTGATCAGCCAGGAGCCCAAGTGGTGCTCCACCCTGTTTTCGGCCCTGATTATCAACCTCAAGCTCTCCGGGACCTGCATCAAGGACACCGATCTTTTCCAGCGCGATATCACCGAACTGCTCAACCATCCCATAGAGCCGGTCTACAACCTGGTAACTCAGTTCGCCAAGCTGGTGCCGGTTTTTTTCAACGAAATCGGGGCGGAAGGGCCGTTGCGGGAGGTTTCCACCGAACTCGATGAAATTCACCAGCGCCGGGACAAGCTGATCCACTTTCTCCGCAAGCAGAGCCATGTGGAGTCCAGCAACCTGATCGTCGCCTTCATCGAGAGTATTATCCTCTTCTGGCGCGACCGTGACAAACAGCTGCTGGCTCCCTATCTGCCGGAAGAGGTCTGGAGCCAGATCAGCCCCGAGGGAGAATTCGTCGACGAACTCCACCGCCTGACCGGCCGGATCTGGCGGCTGAAACATATTCGCCAGGTCCAGGATCTGCTCAACTGGGATTTTACCAAGCGCCGGGCCTGGCTGGCCCAGCAGGAGGACATCCCCGAGGGCGAGCGCCGGCGCTTTGACTTAATGGTGCGGATGTACCGCCTCTGCCACCAGAAATACAACCTGGGCACCGAGGAACTGCGCCAGCACCTCAAGCAGGCCGCCGCCGAGGATTTCCCGGAAATGGAGCAACTCCTGGCCGACCTGGAAATCTGCGACACCTTTCAGTGCCTGAACGCCATGCTCGACCACCTGGAACAGCTCAAGCAAATCATCCTCAGCCCGGAAAAATTCCCGGCCAAGGAGAGCATTTATCACAAGCGCCACATCGCGGTGGACATCCCCTCGATTTACGGCCGCTACCAGGAGCGCAAGTTCGATGCCCTGAGCCTGACCTTTCGCCTGGAAAACCTGGCCAACACCTATCTCGAGAAGCTGCCCGAGACCGTCAACCTGACCATTATCACCAAGGCCACCTTCATCCGGATTCTCAAATGCCTGCGCCTTTATCTCCGGGCCCTGAAAATCGACGGCATTACCAGCCGCAAGCTCAGCACCTACATGTCGCTGCTCAGCAACTCTTTAGGAATCAAGCGCTTTTCCTACACCCAGTTTCTTGATATCTTCCGCGGCCTCTCGGAGGGGGTCAAGGACGTCATCTATACCTATTACACCAATCTTCACGAAAACAATCTCAGCATCATCATCCCCCAGATCGGGGAGCGGAACCTGCTGCCCAAGTACCGTTTTCTCTGGCGGGAAGGGGATCCGAGCGGCAACATCAACCGCCTGGCGGAAAGCTTCATGCGCGATCTCATTGCCGGCACCTTCGGCCTCCAGCATCTCGACAATTTCATCACCCGGATCTACCAGACCCTGGAGGCCCAGCGGGAGATGCTGGACGAAGAGCATCTCGACCTGCTGATGACCTACAACCCGGACCGGGCCCTGGGTCCCCTCCACATCCGCCATAACCGCAACGCCAACCTGATTCTGCTGGGCAACAAGGGCTACAATCTGAGCCTGCTGGCCGGCGACGGTCAACCGGTGCCGCCGGGCCTGGTGATCACCACCGAGGTTTTTCGCTGCTGGCCGGTCTTGCGGGAGTTTACCAAGTGCCGGGAGGACTTCATGGCCCGGCTGCGCCTGGGCCTCAACCGGGTGGAGGAGGAGACCGGCCGGATCTTCGGCGATCCGGTCAACCCCCTGCTTCTGTCGGTGCGCAGCGGGGCGGCGATCTCGATGCCGGGGATGATGTCCACCATCCACAACCTGGGCCTCAATGAAGATATCGTCGGCGAGTTCGCCCGCCAGGAGGGCAAGGAGTTCCTGGCCTGGGACAACTTCCGCCGCTTCATCCAGTCCTGGGCCATGGCCATGGGGGTGGAACGGGACCGCTTCCAGGAACTGATGGACGCGGCCAAGGAGCGCTGGGGAATCCGCTACAAACGGGACTTTTCCCCGGCCCAGATCCGGGAGCTGGCCCTGGAGTATCAGCGCATGATCCGGCGCCGGGGGATCGGCATTCCCGACGACCCCTGGCTGCAGCTGACCGGGGCGGTGGAGATGGTGCTCTCTTCCTGGAATACCCCCAAGACCCGGGATTACCGGCAGATCATGGATATTTCCGACAACTGGGGCACGGCGGTGATCGTCCAGACCATGGTTTACGGCAACCTCGGGGCCCAGTCCGGCAGCGGGGTTTTGTTTACCGCCCATCCCTACCGCAAGGTGAGCCGGGTGGCCCTCTGGGGCGACTACGCGGTGGGCGACCAGGGCGAGGATATCGTCAGCGGCCTGGTCACCACCAACCCGATTTCCCTGGAACAGGCCGAACTGGACGGCCGGGACCCCGAGGAAACCCTGGAGCGCCGCTTTCCCGAGATTTACAACCGGCTGCTGGCCATCTGCCGGCGCCTGGTCTATGAAAAACGCTGGAACGCCCAGGAGATCGAGTTCACCTTCGAAGGCCCCCGGGCGGAGGATGTCTATCTCCTCCAGACCCGGGACATGATCACCATCAAGAAGAAGGAAAGCTTCCGGGTTTTTGCCGACGGTGAAGCGGCCGAGGCCGCGGTGCTGGCCCACGGGGTCGGAGTCAGCGGCAGCGCCCTGGCCGGCCGGGTCGCCTTCAACGTGGATAATATCGCCCGGCTCAAAGAGCAGGATCCCACCGCGGCCATTATCCTGGTGCGCCAGGATACGGTGCCCGAAGACATCAAGGAAATCGCGGCGGTCGACGGCCTGCTCACCGCCCGGGGCGGGCAGACCTCGCATGCGGCGGTGGTCGCCACCCGCCTGGAAAAGACCTGCGTGGTGGGCTGCGCCAATCTCAAGGTTTACGAAAGCGAGCAGCGCTGCGAGATCAACGGGGTCAAAATCGGCCTGGGCGACTTTATCAGCATCGACGGCCGCAAGGGCCTGATCCTCCAGGGCGTCCACCCCACCAAACAGGAAATGCAGATCCTGCCGCTGTAGCCCCTGGCTGTCAAACCTAGAAAAAGGCCCGGCTGTGAAGAAATGTTCACCGCCGGGCCTTTTTTATCAAAAACTCTTATCTGGAATACCTCCTCTTTTTTCAGCACTGTGATTAGCGAGAGACAGGGAAAGGCTCCGGCTCCGGCGCCCAGGGAGGACAACGCAGCCGCAAAGGAGAATTTATCTCCCGGCCGGCCCCCTTGTAAGATCAACTTATCATTAAACCGAGAAGGGAGGCTTTTATGCTGCAAGATCGAAAAAAAGGGTTGAAATACTTGACTCTTCCACTGGCCTTGGGCCTGTTGCTGGGGCTGAATGCCTGCAGCGGCAGTGATGGCGCGCCCGGTGCCCCGGGTGCGGACGGTGCGGCGGGTCAGGATGTCGATCCCGCGCTGGTTGAAGATCTGCAACGGCAGATCGACGAACTGGCGGCGCGCCTCGATGAAGATGCCCCTGACGACGGGGTGCCGGTGCTGATCGGGCAATATGCCGGCTCCAAGATTTGCTCCTTGTGCCACAGCGGTCAGCATAGCGAGTGGGATGGTAGCTGGCATACCCGTAAAACCACCTGGGGGCCGGCGGTCCAGCCGGAAGCGGTGGCCACGGTATTCAACTCTCCCAAGAACCATGCCCAGTACCTGGCCGCCGCTCAGGCTAAGTTCCTGCCCGGAGTGATCAATATGTGGAACGAGGGGCAAATCCATTCCCATATGATTCTGGATCGGACCAGCCTGGCTGATGTTCCCGATGCAATCAAAGCAACTTGGCCCGCCGGCGTTACCAATGTAAACTATGTCACCGCCAAAAAATATGACTGGCGAGATGTTGAGGTAATTGTCGGCGAAACCCGCAAGCAGCGTTACGCCGTATATTATGACGGCAAGGGTCCGGTGGATGCCCATTATCAGTACAGTGTCAACGGCGGCATCGGCTGGACGGTGGATACTTCCGCAACGGTGCAATATCCCGGTAACCTGGAGCGGGCGGGCTATAAATTTCTGACCATTGAAATCGACGCCCTCAAAGAGAGCGAAAACGCAGGCTTTCAGAAGGCAAACATGTACGGCGAATTTTACTCCTGGCAGGAACGCTGCATCGGCTGCCACACCACCGGCTTCGACCCCGAGGCCTGGAGCGAGGCCAAGGCGGCCTATATCGCCAGTGAGGGCCAGGAGGGCGATTTGCGCGGGATTTACATCTCGGAAATCACCATCTCCTGCGAGGCCTGTCATGGTCCCGGCTACGATCATGCCGTGGCCTGGGGAGATCCCGGCAAGATCATTAACCCGGCCCGTTTGAACTTCGGCGATCCGACCCGCAAGATGGCCTGCGAACAGTGCCATACCCGAACCGCCGGCAACAAGCTCTATCCGGGGGCGCCCAACGACAACCGGGGCTTTATCCTCGGCGAGCATGACTACATGGACGTGATGACTCACGTTCGTCCGGCCTGGGACACCGGCAGCCGGGCGGTTTCCATCGACGGCAAGGGCCGCCGCGATCATCAGCAGGATATGGATATCCGCCTGAGCCGTTACGCCAAGGACGGCAACTCTTTTCACACCATTCTGGCCTGCTTCGACTGCCACGATTCCCATGGCGTGGGCAAAAAATCGGGCGAGACCGATTACGCTACTGCGCTGGTGGACAAGAACATTTTCACCACCAGTCAAGATCCCGATGGGCAGGTGCGGCTTACCGGTACCCGGGAGCAGCAGTGCATGGGCTGTCATGGCGGCATTTACGAAGATTATCTCAAGGTGTTGAACGGTGCCGCCGGCTGGCCCGCTGCGGGCTTCGGCAACTATAGCAACGAAAGGGGCCGCGGCGACCGCAAGCAGCATATCTTCAATACCGACGATGTAACCCATGCTGATTACCCGCTGGGCCGCAGCTACGGTCTGGCGCCCGAGCAGTACACCTGGGGCCTGACCTCGGCCGGCGCCTGGGTGGCGATCTGGCCCTGGGAAGCAGGTCTGGATACCTATGTGAGCACCCACACCGGTCCCACTAAACCGACCAACTAATTAACCACGATAAATCAAGGCGCTCCGCTCCGGTCCTCCCTCCGGAGCGAAGCGCCTTGGGCTCCACAATCCCCTTGGCCCCTTCGGACCCGGGGGATTTTTATCTCCCGGGCCGGCGGCCGCTCGAGACAAGAGTTGGTCCGGCCTGGAAGTTGGGGTATGGTGATGGGGGCGGCCGGCAATTCCCGCGTGGGTATCGGTCCCTCGGCTGCCACGGGCCGCGCCGGTAAAACCGCCGACCCCGACCGGCCGGGCGCCTCCTGAAACCAGTCGCCGGATTTTACCAGCCTTATCTTATCACCACTAACCGCAACGGCGCCGGTGAACCCCGGTCCGGCCAGGAATCATGGAAGAATCCGTTCTCTTTCTGATCTATCTCTTTTACGGGGCCGCCTTTTTCGCCATCGGAGTGGCCATCGTCGCCCGCCTGAAAACCTTTGCCAGTCTGCGAATCGCCGGCCTGTTCTGGCTGCTGGCCCTGTTCGCCTTCACCCATTCCTTTCACGAATGGCTGGAGCTCTACCTTTACCTGGAGATCGGAACCGAGCCCTTCCGCCTGCAGGCCCGTTACCTCAGCCTGTCGTTGCTGCTGGCCTCCTTTGTCTTTCTCTTCTTTTTCGGAATCAATCTCCACCGGGTGCTCAATCGCCGGACCCGGCCCTATCTGATCGCCCTCTTTCTGCTGCTGGCGACCAGCGCCTTTTTGTTCCTCTACATTCACTTGATCCTGCAGCAACCGTTGTTTCTGGGGGTGGTTGACCACAGCATCCGCAAGCTCTTCGCCATTCCCGCCACCCTGCTTACCGGCAGCGGCTTTATCCTCTACGCCCGCCAGCTGCAAACCCTGAGCCGCAAGGGCGCTGGCAATTTCATCGGAGCCGGGGTCGCTTTTATCTTTTATGGGATTTTTACCGGCATTTTCCCTTCCACGGCGCTGCTGGCCCAGCTGCCGATCCAGTTCTGGCGGGGCCTTACCGCCTTTGTCATTCTTCATTTCATCATGTACGCCCTGGACCGTTTTCTAACCGAACGCGACGCCTTGATCAGCGAAAAGCTGCAGCGGGCGGCCCATTCGGACAAGTTAAGCTCCATCGGCCGCCTGGCCGCCGGCATCGCCCATGAAATCAACAACCCCCTGGCCAACGCTTCCCTGCAACTGGAGTTGCTGCAAAAAGACCCGGCCCTGGCCGCCCTGGCCCCCAAAACCCGGGAAAGAGTGGGCAACGTCGAGCGCAACGTGGCCCGCTCGGCCCGAATCGCCTCGGATCTGCTGCTTTTTGCCGGCAAACGGCAGAAGCAGTTAATTCCGGAACCCGTCGACCTGGTCAAAGTCATTGCCGTTGCCTGGCAGACCCTCAGCCACCGTAACGCCGGGCATCGGTTGCGCTGCCGGTTGCCGGCGACCCTGCTGGTCCCGGGCGTGGCCCTGAGGCTCGAGCAACTGTTCGCCAATCTTTTTCACAACGCCATTGACGCCAATCCGGCCGGGGGGGTAATCACCGTCAGCGGCCGGGAAGAAGACGATCAGGCCATCATCACCATCACCGATCAGGGCGAAGGCATCGCTCCGGAAAAGCTGGGCCTGATCATGGAACCATTTTACACCACCAAGGAAGTGGGCCAGGGAACCGGACTGGGTCTGGCGATCTGCTACGGGATTATGATGGAGCACAATGGCAGCATCGACCTGTTTTCACCTCCGGAGGGGTTGGGAACCACCGTGCGCCTGGTTTTCAAACGTAAGTTGACGAATGACTAAGGGTTGGCGGCGGGATTGACGCGGCGCCGGCCGCCGCCGGGGAAAGCCGGACCGACCCCCAAGTCGCCGGCCCGCGAGGATAAAGGAAAAGCCATGAACAAAATCATGATTGTTGATGACGACCCGGAATTGAGAACCACCATCGCCGAAATCATCGAGCAGGAGGGCTTCGCGGTTCAAACCGCGGAAACCGCCGACCAGGCTTTGAAGCTGCTGGAAAAATCATTTTTCGACCTGGTCCTGCTGGACATGGTGATGCCCGGCACCGACGGGGTTGCCGCCATCGTCCTGATCACGAAGCTATCGCCCCGAACCAGGATCGTGATGATGACCGCCTATGCCTCGATCGAGAACGCCGTCCAGGCCTTGCAGCAGGGGGCCGACGACTATCTCAGCAAGCCCTTCAAGATCGAAGCCCTCCTCACCACGGTACGCAAAAACCTACAGGAAGCCCGCTTCGCCGAATGCGCCGAGGCGGTGGACAGCGATGGGGTTTTCCAGGGTCTGGCCAATCTCCTGCGCCGCCGGATCATCATTCTGCTTCAGCAGCAGGGCAATATGCGCTTTATGGACCTGGTCCGGGCCCTGGGGGTCGAGGATCACACCAAGGTCAACTTCCATCTCAAGGTTTTACGGGAGGCGGGCTTTATCGAACAAAACGAAGGAAAGACTTACACCCTGACGGCGGCCGGCAACAAGGCCGCCGCCTGCCTGGCCTACATCAGCAAGAGTCTGCAAACGACAAATTGAAGCGCTGAAAATTTTGCCGGCGGTCCTGTCCTGGCGCTGCCGGCCGTACAAGTGGAGTAAACATGCTGTCCTTCCTGATCGTCGCCGTCGCCGCCCTGGGGGCGGCGGGGCTTACCATGTATTCGGGCTTCGGCCTGGGCACCCTGCTGCTGCCGGTGTTCGCCCTCTTCTTTCCGGTGGAGGTGGCGGTGGCCGCCACCGCGGTGGTTCACCTGGCCAACAATGTTTTTAAAATCGGCCTGGTGGGCCGGCTGGCCGACCGCTCCCTGGTCCTCAACTTCGGGGTGCCGGCGATCTTCGCCGCCATGCTCGGCGCCGCCGCCCTGGGCTATGTCTCCCGCTTCGAAGTGCTGGCCGCCTATACCCTCGGTCCCCACACCGCGGTGATAACCCCGCTCAAGCTGCTGATGGGCGCTTTGATTTTTTTCTTTGCCCTCTTCGAGCTGCTGCCCGGCCTGCGCCGGATCAAGTTCGACCGCCGCTACCTGGCCCTGGGCGGCTTATTTTCCGGCTTTTTCGGAGGACTGTCCGGCCACCAGGGGGCCCTGCGCTCGGCCTTCCTGGTCAAAACCGGGGTTTCCACCGAGGCCTTTGTCGGCACCAACGCCATGATCGCCTTCATGGTGGACCTGGCCCGGCTCGCCACCTACGGCGGCTTTTTCCTGCTGGCCGCCAACGGCCTGCCCCTGGGGGCGAACGAGTGGCCCCTGGTGCTGACCGGGGTGGCCGCCGCCTTTACCGGGGTGATGCTGGGCAAACGGCTGCTGACCAAGGTCAAGATGAGCAGTGTGCGGACCCTCACCGGGGTAATGCTGCTGACCGTGGCGCTAGCCCTGGCCGCCGGCCTGGTCTAGGGTAAGCGGCCAGGGGGTGGCCCATCTTGCTCAATCAGACCGACTTGCGGACAGGGGTACGCGGCTCCGGTCTGCTGGCGCAACCTGGACCACCCCCTGGCCGCTTACCCGGAACTGTTGCGGCTCGACCGGTGGTGGCCAGCGGGATGATTTACCAGAAGAAATAGAAGAGGACCAGGCCGAGAGCGACCCGGTAGATCACGAAGGGCTGCATCCCGATCCGGCGAATGAAGGCGAGAAAGTAGTGGATGCAGAGATAGGCGCTGATCCCGGCCAGCAAAGTGCCCAGGGCCAGGCTGGCCCAGTCGACCGCTTCTTCGCCGCGAACCAGGGTCAGGGTCTCCAGGCCGATGGCCAGCAGAATCACCGGAATCGAGAGCAGAAAGGAGAAGCGGCTGGCGGCCTCGCGGCTCAAGCCGAGGAAAAGGGCGGCGGTCATGGTGATCCCGGAACGGGAGGTGCCGGGAATCAGGGCCAGGGCCTGGGCGCCGCCGATGATGGCGATATCCTTCCAGCTCAGGCTGTGCTCGTCGCGGCCGTTTTGGTGCTTCCAGTCCGACCAGGCCAAAATCAGGCCGAAGCCGATCAGGCTGGCGGCGATCACCAGCGGCGAGCGCCAATGATCCGCCACCATCCCCCGCAGGGCCAGGCCGGCCAGGCCCACCGGGATGGTGCCCAGCAGCACCCCCCAAGCCAGGCGGCTTTCTCCCACCAGCCGGCGCTCGACCAGGGACCGGCCCCAGTCCCGGCTCATGGCCAGCAGCTCCCGGCGGAAATAGCTGAGCACCGCCGCCAGACTGCCCAGGTGGACGGCAATATCGAAGCTCAAGCCCTGATCGGTCCAGTCGGTGAGAACCGGCACCAGGATCAGGTGGGCCGAGGAAGAGATGGGCAGAAACTCGGTGAGGCCCTGCACCACCGCCAGAATGATGATCTGCAGCAAATCCATGGAGCCAGCTATAACGACCCCAGCCCGGGGGGTCAACAGAAAAGCGGATGCGGCTTGCCTTAGGGATGATTTTTGTGGTAGTTATGCGACTGTTATGAATCATTACCAGCAACCATCCGGCAACCGCGAGGATAACGTGACCGAGTGCGCTCAGCTTTTACCCATGACTTCCCTTGAAAAAGCGGCCGAGTGCCTGCGCACCCTGGCTCACCCCCACCGGCTGCGGATCATCCAGATTCTCTTGGCCCACGAGGAATCGGTGGGAGAGCTGGCCCGGGCCTGCAAGCTCCCGAGCCCGATGGTTTCGGAACATTTACGGCTCTTGAAGGACCGGGGCTTTCTCGAAAACCGCCGCGAAGGGCGCCGGATATTCTACCGCATCGCCGAGCCGGCTTTGGCCAGCATCATGCACTGCGTTGAAAGCCGCTTCGGTTCTGCGACCGGCAATCCCGCCTGCGGCGGCGAGGACTGCGGCAATTGATGAGCTTTTCCCCTGCCCCTGGTTTAGCGCAGTAAGAAAGCCGACCCCGCCGCCGGAAAAGCCAGCATGTTCCGGGCTGTGAGGGAGAAACATCAGCGCAGGAAAGCTATTCGCTGCGGGTTTGATGAGCGGGCCGGATCCGAGCGTAAATGGAGCAAAAAAAAAGGTCCCATCCCGGGGTTATGACTGCCACCCGGGATGGGACCTTTTTTTTAGGCCTTAGTTAAAACTTGGCTTCAAAGGTGACATAGACCTGATCGGCCTTGTCCACCATGGCCGGGGTCATAGGCCCCAAGGCTTCGGCCAGGGCGGCAACGGTTTGGCGATCCGCCGCACTGCCGACATCGTAGGGCCGCAAGTTCCAGTCCAACGAGCCGGTGTAGTCGTAGCGGTAATGCTGGTAGCCCGCCCGGATAAAGGCCCGGCCCAGGCGGGAAACGGCCCGGCCGGGAATCTCGTAAATCCCGTAAACCTCGTAAACCTGGCCGCGGGTGGCCAGCTTGGAGGCGTAGATATCATCGTGGCCCGGGCTCATCCCGATCCAGTACTCGCTGCCGTAGTTGAACTCCAAACCGACCTTGAAGGGCTGCTGGGGCAGGTCATAGCGAACCCCGACATAGACCGAGTAACCGTTTTCCGAACTGGTGTTGGGCCCGGCTCCCATCATCATGGCAATCGGATCATTGAACATCCCGTGCTGGTTGGGATCGGTTCGGCTCCAGGCCCCGGCGACAAAGTAGTTCAGGTTCTGCCACTTGTCCAGGTAAAGGGCGGAGGTATGGTAGATATCGCCGATATTCTGGCGCGGTCCCATCATATCCGGGGCAAAAGCGTTAAACAGGGGGTCGGCAAAGTCGGGATAGTTGAAAACATCCATGGCGATATAGGACTGAAAATAAACGAAGCGGTCGCCCTGGTTGTAAATATCCCAGCTGATCCCCATGAAGTCGGTGTCTTTGATGGTATCCGCCCCCAGCCCGGCCTCAAAGCCCCGGCCGTAGCAGAAGCGGATCCGGCCGGGCAGGGCGATGGCGTTGAACAGCTGGTCGTAGGCGTAGCCGATGGTCAGGCCGTCAAAGGGCCAGTCCATGTAGGAAACCGGGGTGGCCATCCGGCGCTCTTCGTTCTGCCTTAACTGGTTGGGCATGCCATCGGTGGTGGGGCGCCGGCCGACGGAAAACCAGAAATTGCTGCCGCCGATATTGTTCCAGTTGACAATGGCCCGATCCACCAGGAGCTTGTCGTCGTCCAGGCGCCGGCCCGAGTTGCCGTCGATGGCCGGAAAACCGCCAAAGAAACCACCCTGGTCTTCGGGCGCGTTCTGCAGCCCCCAAGCCTTGTGCATGGCCAGGCGGCCGACGAACTCGACGTTTTCCTGGACCTGGGCATACATGTTCAAACGCAGGCGGTTGCTGACCAGGCTCTTGTTCTTTTCGTTGATGGTGGTGTTGGGATTGGCGACATCATAGCGATCGCGGCTGTAATAGTCATAACGGGTGCGGAAATCGCCGGACCAGTGGAAACGGGTGCTCATATCGTGCCAGACGGTGTTGTCAATGGCGCTGATCTGCTCCTGCTGTTCCTGCTGTTCCTGGTCAACTCGGGCCACCTGCGCCTTGAGTTCCTCCAACTGGCGGCTCAAGGCTTCAATCTGGGTCGCCAGATCCCCCTCATGCTGCCCGGCCTGGCCTGCCACCGGCATGACCAGCGCCCCCATCAGGGCCAAAATACCGATTTTTTTACGCATCTCGCTCTCCTCCACTTATGGTGTTTATATTAGTGACGAGCTTGACTCAAGGCCGCCACCTTGACCGGAAACATAACTTCTCCCAGCAACGCTTGATACTTCTATATATATAGATATGTCAACATAAAAAAAACGTGTTGGCTGGTCGCCGCAGAGATAGCACCATGTAACAGTAAAGCATGCTTTGCTGGTTTGGTTTTTGGGCGGGCTTGCAGGGCGAGGCGGGAATCAGTAGATAAAGATTCGACCGGGGGGGCCGGCGACGACCTCGCCGATGACCCCGTAGTCCAGGGGGTAGTCAAGCTGAGCGAGCTCGGTCGCCATGGCGGCGATGGCCTCGGGTGGGGCGGCGATCAGCAGGCCACCGGAGGTCTGGGGATCGTAGAGTACCATCTCCAAGGGGTCGGCCTGGTCCAGGGCGGACTGGACAAACTGGCGGTAGTGGCTGCGATTGCTATGGGCGCCGGCGGGGATGATCCCCATGCCGGCAAAGTTAAGGGTTTCCGGCAGCAGGGGCACCGCCGTCGCCTTGAGGCGGATCGCCACTTGGGAGGCGGCGGCCATTTCCTGGAGATGGCCGATCAGGCCGAAGCCGGTGATGTCGGTGCAGCCATGGGCCCCGCCAACGGTGATCATCACCCGGGCCGCTTGCTGATTGAGGAAGGCCATGACCCGGCCGATCATGGCCTCGCTGGCCGTTCCGGCCAGGCCCCCCTTGAGGGCGGTGGCGATGATTCCGGTGCCGATGGGCTTGGTCAGCAGCAACTGGTCCCCCGGCTGGGCCCCGGAGTTGAGGAGCACCCGGTCGGGATGAACGGTCCCGGTAAGCGACAAGCCGTATTTAATCTCATCGTCCTCGATGGAATGGCCGCCGACCAGCAGGGCCCCGGCCTCGGTGAGAGTATCGAGCCCCCCTTTTAAGATCGCCCGCAGCACGGCGCAGTCCATCTTCTTGATCGGAAAGGCCACCAGGTTCATGGCCAGCAAGGGCTGGCCCCCCATGGCGTAAACGTCGCTGAGGGCGTTGGCCGCGGCGATCCGGCCGAAGAGATAGGGATCATCGACAATGGGGGTAAAAAAATCCACCGTTTGAATCAGGGCGGTGTCATCGTTGAGGCGATAAACCCCGGCATCCTCGCCGCCGCCGATCCCGGCCAGCAGGCGGGGATCCCCCGGCACGCCCAGGTCGGCCAATACCCGGTCCAGGTCCCCCGGACCCAGCTTGGCCGCTCAACCGGCGGCTTTAACGGTGCTGGTCAGTTTTTCCTTCATCTTTCCCTTATCCGGCGATCAGCGGGTTTGCTGTTCTGGTTGGGCTCCCCGGGACTTGGCGGAGCCAGTAAAAACTCTTCAGGCAAGGGGGTGGAAATCCCCGTGCTCATCCAGGCGGAAGAGGCGGGGCATGGGCAGCCCGGCTTCCGCTAAAACCTGCTTTACCACCGCGAGATCGGAACAGTGAAAGGCCAGGGCCATCCCGCAAGCGGTGGAAATTTTGCGCGGCACCGGCACCAGGTCATGATCCAGTCCCCGGCGGCGAAAAAACTGTTCCGCCTTGAGGACAAAGTGAATCGAGGGCAACAGCAAAAAACAGCTCCTTGGGGCGGGGGGGGTGCCGCTCACCGGCCCTGCTCCGGCCGATACTCCAGCTCCTCCCGGCCTTCCCGAGCCAGCAGATCCCGGACCGCCTCCCGGCACGGTTTGTCCTGGTAAAGAACCTGGTAGACCTGTTCCAGGATCGGCATTTCCACCTGCTCGCGCCGGGCCAGGGCCCAAGCCGAAGCGGTGGTTTTGACCCCTTCGGCCACCATCCGCATTTCCGCCAGGATCCCGGCCAGTTGCTGCCCCTGTCCCAGCTTGAGGCCCACCCCCCGGTTGCGGCTCAAATCACCGGTACAGGTCAGCACCAGGTCGCCGAGGCCGGCCAGGCCGGCAAAAGTCAGGGGCTGGGCCCCCATTTTAACTCCCAGGCGGGTGATTTCCGCCAAGCCCCGGGTAATCAGGGCGGCGCGGGAATTGGTGCCGTAGCCCAGGCCGTCGCTGATCCCGGCGGCGATGGCGATGATGTTTTTCAGAGCCCCGCCCAGTTCCTGGCCGATCAGGTCGGTGCCGGCATAAACCCGGAAACGCTCGGTAAAAAAAAGATCCTGGAAAAAATGGGCGTCCTCCGCCCGGGCGGCGGCCACGGTGACGGCGGTGGGCAAGCCCTCGGCCACCTCGCGGGCGAAACTGGGACCGGCCAGCACCCCCAGGCGAAAAGCCGGTGCGGACAACGATCCTTGGGCCGCGGGGCCCGGCAGCGGCTCTCCGCCGGCCAGCGCCAGCTCCTCGGCCATAACCTGGGTCATGGTGAGCAGGGTTTCATTTTCAATGCCCTTGGCGGCGGAAATAATCGCCGCGGCGGGGGACAGGTGGGGGATAATCCGGCGGAAAACCGAGCGAAAGCCATGGGACGGCACCGCCATCACCACGGCGGCACAGCCTGCAACCAGGGCCGGATCGGAGCCGGGCTGGATATTACCCGGCAAGGGAAACCCCGGCAGATAATGGCGGTTTTCCCGCTCCCGCTCAATTTCCGCCACCCGCTCCGGGGTATGGCTCCAGAGACTGACCTGGTAATCCTTGCGGGCCAGCACCAGGGCCAGGGCGGTCCCCCAACTGCCGGCTCCCATCACCGCTACCCGGTGATTATTTCTTTCCCCAGGCTTGCTCATTAACCCTCGCCTGGCGCTTCGCCCTGGTCATCATCTTTCGCCCCGGGAGCCGCTTCCCGGTTAACCACCGTTGGGTCCTCGCAGTCGGCTTCATCCTCGTCCTCTCCGTTGACCGCTTCGGCCAGGCGATCCAGGGCCACCACCTGTTCATTCTCTTCCAGCTTGAAGAGCCGGACCCCCTGGGTGGAGCGGCCGATGACCCGCAGATCGCACATCGGGGTGCGAATGATCTTGCCGCGGTTGGTGATCATCATCACCTGGTCATCATCAACCACCTGCAGCATCCCCACCACCGCGCCGTTGCGCGCACTGGCCTTGATCGCGATCACCCCCTTGCCGCCGCGGCGGATCAGGCGGTATGCGTCGACCATGGTCCGTTTGCCGAAGCCGTTTTCGGTGACCACCAGGATCGAGCTTTGCGGATCACCGGAAAGAACCGTGACCCCCACCACCTCGTTGACCGTTACCGGCGGGGCTTCCTCGGGTTCAGCGGCGAAATCGGCGGAGGCGTCGGCCCCGGGCAGGTTAATGCCGCGAACCCCGCTGGCGCTGCGGCCCATGGGCCGGATATCGCTTTCATGGAAACGCACCGCCATCCCCTCGCGGGAAAGGAGCAGAATCTCGTTGTTGCCGTAAGTCAGCGCGGCGGCCAGGATTTCATCGTCCTCCCGGATGGTCAGGGCGATCTTGCCCCGGCGGATGGGCCGGCTGAACTCGCTGAGCACCGTCTTCTTGACCACCCCTTTCTTGGTGACCATCAGGACATAGCATTCGCTGCCCTCCGGCACCTCGAAGGACTGCACCGGCAGAATGGCCGCCAGTTTTTCCTCGGGGCCGAGATCAAGCAGGTTGACCACCGCCTTGCCCCGGGCCAGGCGGCCGGCCTGGGGCAGCTCGTAAACCTTGCGCCAGAAGACCCGGCCCTTGTTGGTGAAGAAGAGCAGGGTGTCGTGGGTGGAAGCCACGTGCATCCAGCTGACGAAGTCCTCGGCGGTGGTGCCGGCTCCCCGGATGCCCTTGCCGCCGCGGCGCTGGGCCCGGTAAAGATCGACGGGGTTGCGCTTGATGTAGCCGGCGTGGGTGACGGTGACCACCATCTCCTCGCGGGCGATCATATCTTCCGGCAGAATCTCATCGGGGGTCTCGATGATCTCGGTGCGGCGATCATCGCCGTACTGCTCGCGGATGGCCTCAAACTCCTCGCGGATGATCTTAAGCACCAGGGTTTCATCGGCCAGAACCGACCGCAGCCAGGAAATTTCCTTGATCAGGGCGTCATATTCCTCGATGATCTTTTCCCGTTCCAGGCCGGTCAGGCGATGGAGGCGCATTTCGAGAATGGCCTGGGCCTGGAGGGCGCTGAGCCCGAACCGGGCCATCAGGCCATCCCGGGCCTCCTGGGGATTGGCCGAGGCCTTGATCAGTTCCACCACCTCGTCCAGGTTGGTGATGGCGATTTTCAAACCTTCGAGAATATGGGCCTTTTCCTCGGCCTTGCGCAGATCGTAGGCGGTGCGCCGGTACACCACGGTCTTGCGGTGGAGGATGAAATGCTCCAGGATCTGGCGCAGATTGAGAATTTCCGGCCGGTTGTTGACGATGGACAGCAGGATGATCCCGTAACTGCGCTGGAGCGGCGTCATCTTGTAAAGCTGGTTGAGGACCACCTCGGCGTTTTCATCCTTTTTCAGTTCCAGCACGATCCGCATGCCCTGGCGGTCCGATTCATCGCGGACCTCGGAAATGGAGTCGATCTTCTTCTCCTTGACCAGCATGGCGATCCGTTCGATCAGGGTAGCTTTGTTCTGCTGGTAGGGAATTTCATCGATGATGATCGACTCGCGGCCGTTTTTCTGTTTTTCGACGTGGGACTTGGAGCGCAGCAACAGGGAGCCGCGCCCGGTTTCGTAAGCCTCGCGGATCCCCGCCCGGCCGCAGATAAAGGCCCCGGTGGGAAAATCCGGGCCGGTGATGACTTCCATCAGGCCGCTGACCGTGATATTGGGATCTTCGATCATCGCGATCAGGCCGTCGATGACCTCGCGCAGGTTGTGGGGGGGGATATTGGTGGCCATCCCCACCGCTATTCCCGCCGCGCCGTTGATCAGCAGGTTGGGAATCCGGGCCGGAAAAACCAGGGGTTCGCTGAGTGAGTTGTCGTAGTTGGCGATGAAATCGACCGTTTCCTTGTCGAGATCGCTGATCAGCTCCTGGTCGATCCGGGTCATCCGGGCTTCGGTGTAACGCATGGCCGCCGGCGGATCGCCGTCCACCGAGCCGAAGTTGCCCTGGCCGTTGACCAGGGGATAGCGCATGGAAAAATTCTGGGCCATTCGGACCAGGGTGTCGTAAACCGCGCTGTCTCCATGGGGATGATACTTACCGATAACGTCGCCGACGATGCGGGCGGACTTGAGAAAGGGCCGGTTGTAATAGTTGTTCAACTCCCGCATGGCGAAAAGAACCCGCCGATGAACGGGCTTGAGGCCGTCACGAACATCGGGCAGGGCCCGGCCGATGATCACGCTCATGGCGTAATCAAGATAGGACTTGCGCAACTCCTTTTCGATGGAAATGGTGGGAAAAGGGGCGGGGTTTTCTGTTGCTTCAACCATGGGATTCAAAACCTTTCCGTTAAATTAAGCGGGTCAGGACCCAAAGCCCAAGAGGCAAGAAGGTGCCTTTCAACCGCTGCCGCTTGAACCTGGAACCTTGAACCGACCTTTAAATATCGAGGGAGGAAACCTCCAGGGCGTTGTTCTGGATGAATTCGCGGCGGGGCTCAACCTTGTCGCCCATCAGGGTGGTGAACATTTCATCGGCCTTTTCGGCATCATCGATGCTGACCTGGAGCAGGATCCGGTTTTCCGGGTTCATGGTGGTTTCCCAGAGTTGTTCCGGGTTCATTTCACCCAGACCCTTGTAGCGCTGCAGCGAGCTGCCCTTGAAGGATTCGCTGCGGATGAAGGTCAGCATTTCGCGCCAGGAAGAGATCTCGGTTTCCTGGCCTTTCACCGTCACGGTGAATTTTTCTTCGAGATAATCGCGGATGCGCGGATACTGGCCCAGGACCTGGCGGTATTCCGGCAGCAGGGGAATCTGGGGGCCGACGGTGATCAGCAGGTGGGCCTTGTCCTTTACCGCCGCGTCAAACTCGTAACAGCTCGGCCGCCAGCGGCAGGGCCGGACGTTGCCCAGGATAAAACGGCCGCCGCTCAGGCGCTGGCGCAACTGCCCCAGCATTTCCTCGTTTTCAAACTGGTCGGCGGAATGGATATCCTCTTCCACCAGGAAGCGGAGCATTTCTTCCCACAGGTTGATCCGCTCCAGGTAGTCGATCAGGCGCTGATAATGGGAAAGTTCCCGCAGCAGCCCCACCAGTTCCTCGCCTTCGATGACCCGGCCGCTGCCGGTGCGGATGGCACAGAGGGTGCTGGCCTGCTGAAAGAGAAAGTTGTTCAGGGCGTTGTCATCGAGAAAAAACTGTTCTTTTTTGCCCCGGCTGATCCGATACAGCGGCGGCTGGCCGATATAGACATTGCCGCTTTCCACCAGGGGCAGCATCTGGCGGTAGAAGAAAGTCAGCAGCAGGGTGCGGATATGGGCGCCGTCGACATCGGCGTCGGTCATGATGATGATCTTGTGATAGCGCAGTTTTTCCGGATCAAACTCCTCCTTGCCGATCCCCGTGCCCAGGGCGGCTATGATCTGCTTGATCTCCTCGCTGCTTAAGATCTTATCAAAACGGGCTTTTTCCACATTCATGATCTTGCCCCGCAAGGGCAGGATAGCCTGAAAATAACGGTCCCGGCCCTGCTTGGCGCTGCCGCCGGCGGAGTCGCCCTCCACCAGAAAAATCTCCCTTTTTTTCGGATCCTTGGTCTGGCATTCGGCCAGCTTGGCGGCCATCATCAGATCCATCCCGCCCCCCTTCTTGCGGGAAAGCTCCTTGGCCCGGCGGGCCGCCTCCCGAGCCCGGGCGGCATCCACCGCCTTGCCCAGGATCTTGCGGGCTTCCTGGGGGTTTTCCTCGAGATACTGGGCTATTTTTTCGTGGCAGATGATTTCGACGATGGATTTTACTTCACTGTTGCCCAGCTTGGTCTTGGTCTGGCCTTCAAACTGGGGGTTGGGTACCCGGATGGAAATAACGCAGGTTATCCCCTCCCGGACATCATCGCCGCTCAGTTTTTCCCGCAGGTTCTTGGGCACGATATCATCGCTGGCGTAGCGGTTGATGCACTTGGTCAACGCGGCCCGGAAACCGACGACATGGCTGCCGCCTTCCTTGGTGTAGATGTTGTTGACATAGGGAAACAGCCGTTCGTTGTAGCCTTCGAAATACTGAAAGGCCACCTCTACCTGGACATCATCCCGCTCACCCTGAACCATGACCGGCTCATTGTGGACCGGGGTCCGGTTGCGGTTGAGATATTCGACAAAGGACTTGATGCCGCCCTTAAAATGAAATTCATCGCTCGCCCCGGTGCGCTCGTCATGGAGCAGGATTTTTACTTCTTTGTTCAGAAAAGCCAGCTCCCGCAGGCGGGTCTGGATTATCTCATACTTGAATTCGGTGGTCTCGGTGAAAATATTCGGATCGGGGAGAAAGGTTATCCTGGTTCCGCTCTTTTCGGTGGTACCGATGACCTCCACTTCGCTTTCCTTGATCCCGTAACGATATGTTTGCCGGTGAATTTTACCGTCCCTTTTGACCTCGGCCACGGTGCGCAGGCTCAGGGCGTTGACCACTGAAACCCCGACTCCATGCAGACCGCCGGATACCTTGTAGGTGGAATGATCAAACTTGCCCCCGGCGTGCAAGGTACACATGACCAGTTCCAGGGCGGAAACCCCTTCAGTGGGATGCATCCCCACCGGAATTCCCCGGCCGTCATCTTCAACACTGACGCTGCCGTCCTTATGGAATACGACCTTGATATGGCTGCAATATCCTGCCAGGGCCTCATCAATGCTGTTGTCGACCACTTCGTAAACCAGGTGGTGCAAACCTTCTTCGGCCGTATTGCCGATATACATCGCCGGTCTTTTTCTTACCCCTTCAAGACCGGATAAAACCTTTATCTGCTCGGCACCATAACCGTTGTTGACTGAATCCATCTCGCTCAAAGTCTTTAATCCATTGGTTTTTATTTTTTTACAACTGGAACAATAATTGTCTTATTTACTTAAAGCATCACTTAGCTCAGAGTTTCATTGGCATTATAATACTGAGATATCCGGGATCTTTATCTCCCTGAATAAGACAGGGGCTTTCTTCCGAGTTTATATATGCTTTTATATTTTCACTTTCCATTACCTGTAATGATTCATAAAAATACTTGCCATTAAAACCCAGTTGCATGGTGTCTCCTTCATATTCTACGGTGATATCCTCTTTGGCGCTGCCGTAATCCATATTTTGTGATGAAAGAGTTATTTTGTTGTTTTCAATGACAAAGCTGACCGCATTAAAACGATCTTCGGTAAAGATGTTTACTCTTTTCAGAGAATGCATCATGATTTTTCTGTTCACGGTTATATATTTAGCTTTGTTGATAGCTTTAACAATACCCTTGTAATCGGGAAAATCACCACTCATCAAACGAATAACCAGAATAAAAACTCCGGCTTTAACCACCACCTGTTTTTCTTCGACCCCCAGGAAAAGGCTGTCCGCTTCTTCGCATAATTTTCTTATTTCCTGGGCCCCTTTGCGGGGAATCAGAATAACCCGGTCCTGGGGAATGGGACTCAAATCCCCTTCGACCTTGCCCTCCATCATTGAGAGGCGGTGACCATCCGAGGATACCATCCGCAGAAAATGATCTTCTTCAATACTCTCTCTTTCCAGGAGAAGACCGGCCAGATTGAAATTGTTCTCTCCCTCCTGGGCAACGGAATAGATGGTTTTGTCGATCAGGTTGTTCATCAAACGGGAAGAAACGGTAACCATGTTGTCTTCCCGGTAAGGGGGAAAGGTGGGAAATTCGTCGGCTCCAATCCCGGCCAAGCGGCAATCACTGGCCTGGGCACTTATTCTGACCCAGAAGTTTTCCTGTTCTTCCAAGTGAATATGACTTTCTTCCGATTCGCGTACCAGCTCAAAAAGCTTTCTGGCCGGCAGAGTTATCCTGCCGGGGGAAATAATTTCCGCCGGGACCTGGCAGCGAATCCCTACTTCCAGATCGGTAGCCGTCATTAATAGCCCTTCCTGGTCCGCTTCCAGCAAAATGTTGGCCAGAACTGCCAGAGTTCCTTTTTTACCGGTTATATTCTGCAAGGCGGCCAGGCCGGCCAGAAATTCGGGACGGGGAACATTGAGGGCTAGTGTCATGGCAGCGTCCTTTTGCTAAAAAATAAGAATAAAGAGATAAAAAGATATTATGATTATTAAAGGTGTTGGATTGTTGATTTGTGAGCTAAACCGATAAATCCCTTAATTTATTTTTCAATAAAGGCGGTTTGGAAAAAAAAGGGACAAACGGCTTTTCCAGCTATGAACAACTTTTCAACAGCCTGTCAACATCGGATGGTAGAGGTTTTGTTGGTTACCTGTTGGCAAGAAGCCATACCCCCTTTTTCCCTTGCTTTTCGAATCGGTAAAAATTAAGGGAAAGAATCGCACAATTGTACCGGAAAAACGGAAAAAAACAAATAAAAATAGGTAAATAAAAGCGGTGAGCAATTTTTTTTCACAGCAAAACAAAATGTTAGAAAAAATTTTCCGCAACGCGATCAGCCAAGGGATTTTTCCGGGAGCTGCCAGCTCGGTTTTTCAGGGCCTGGGAAGCTCCCGACAAGGGATGATATCCTGTTATGGCAGCACTTCTTATGAAGCGGGGAAATTGGTGGATCCCGCCACTATTTATGATCTGGCCTCGCTGACCAAACCCCTGGCTACCTTGCCGGCCCTGGTCTCCTTAATGGGGGAGGCCAGAATAAATTTTAGCCAAAAAATGGAAGACTTGCTGCAAACCAAGGTTCCCGGCGACAAAAGAGAGATAAGCTTGCGGGATCTGATGGGTCACAGGGCCGGTCTGGCGTCTTATCTCCCCCTCTTTTCCCTGGTTGACCAAAAGGATCCGGATCAGGTCAAAAGGGAGGTATTGCGGATAATTCTTGACCATCCCCTGGTTCATCCTCCGGGCCGGCAATCGCTTTACAGCGATCTTGGCTATATCCTGGCCGGTTTTATTGTCGAAAAGCAAAGCGGGCAAAACCTGGCCGAGTATCTCCGGGCAGCAATTTATGAACCACTGGGCTTGGGGGATAGACTTTTTTTCAACCCCCGGGGCAACATCCGGGCCGGCGTGTACGCTCGTGGTGAATACTGTCTCTGGCGCCAGCGGTTGCTCGATGGAGAGGTGAGCGATGAAAACTGCGCCCTGCTGGGTGGAGTGGCCGGTCATGCCGGTCTGTTTGGTGATATCGGGGCGGTCTCGGCTCTGGTTTGTTTTTTGCTCGATAATTGGTTGGGCCAAGAAATAAAAGGAGGGAAGAAACCGCGCCTGGCCCGGGATGTTCTGCTATCCTGCTTTGAGCGGCAAAACCAGCAGAATCAGGATACCTGGGCCTTGGGAGTGGATACCCCTTCATCCCGGCACTCATCCGCCGGTCGCTATCTTTCCCCCCGGAGCATCGGGCACCTGGGCTTCACCGGCACCTCCTTCTGGATTGATCCCCGCCGGGAGTTGGTAATGGTGCTGTTGAGCAACCGGGTGCACCCCTGCCGCAGCAATCAAAAAATAAAAAAATTTCGCCCGTTATTCCACGACACGGTAATCGGTGAGCTGGAGACGGCTCGCGAATCACAGTAAGAATAACCATTTTTTTGCGGTTTTTTAATACGAAGCAGAAAAATGTAAATTTTTTTTACAAAGAGTATGGTCAACTAACTTCCTGTCACCCGGTTTTTTTTTTAAAGACATGGGGAGTGTAAGAACCATTTTTCTCTGTTTATGAGAATTTTTTTAATGTTGACAACAACTTTACCTTTTCCCTATAGCTATTCTTCAAGGCTGATTATCAGCCGGGTTATGTTTTGGCCAGGGCGTCGGCAGTTGGCACGCCAATGTTTTTGAGGAGGGGTTGATTAATGATATTTATACTCTGGAAACGCCGCGGGCGTTTCCGGTCAGAGACCGGTTCGCCCCCTTACTTCCCTTCAAAGTCCGTTACCCCTACCCCTCAAGCAGTATTCTCCCCTCGTTCCTTCCCTTATTTGTTTTTTTCAATGATGACCGTTTTTTTCGCGGCCCTGCTGGTTTCCTGCGGGGGCGAAAGCGACGGTCCGGGGATTGTTGTTCCGCCCGGCAGCACCAGTCCTACCCAGATACAGGAAGCCACTGCCCCGGTCAGCGCCGCCGGCGTAGTTGATTTTGTCGGCAGCGGCGATTTCAGCGGTTTGGTTATCAAGGCGGAAGGCATGAACGAGGCGGCCGGCGGCCGGCTGCGGATTGTTCTGGATCCCAATCCTCCCGACCCTTTCCAGGGAAATCTTTTTCCCGCCGGCAACCTTTTTACGCTTACCCTTCTTGACCGCAACGGCCAGGTCGTCAATAACGGCGCCGGCCTGGTCTCTGCCTGTTTTCCCTACCGCAACAAGGTGGTTGCCCAGGCGGGCATAGAACCCGCCGATCTGCGGTTGCTGCGCAACGGCGAGATTTTGAGTGCCACCGTGTCGGAAGACCGGGCTGTGCTGACCGCCGCCTTTGCCGGTTTTTCTTCCTTTATCGTGGTCTTCGAGCTGATCCCCCCCACCGCTTTGCCCCACCCCCTGCCCTTGATTGAACCGGCCTGGGATGGTTACGTCGATGCCCCGAAAATCATGGATCCGACCGGCAACCCGATAGCCGATTCGGCCCGGGGGATCAATATTGTCCAAGTGGGTGAGCGGGTGATGCTGCAAGCCCGCCGCCAGGATATCAGCGGCCACGACTACACGACCTTTGATTGGCAGATCACGGCCCGGCCGGCGGGGGACAGTTCCCTGCTGAGCGGCTCGGGTTCCCGGGTTGAACTGATTCCCCAACAGGTGGGCCGGTATGAAATTACCCTGACCGCCAGCAACGCTTTTGTCAGCGAGACGGCGGCGATCACCGTTACGGCCGGCAGTTACAGTTATGCCGAGCAAAGCGGCGCTATTCGCAACTACTGCCAGTTCTGTCACGATGGGATCGACATCGAGCCCTTTGATCAGCTTCTGGATATTTACGGGCGCCCGATTCTCCGGGACATCGTCGGTCCCTGGAGCCAAACCAACCATGCCAAGGCCTTTGCCAATCTTTCCCCGCTGGAGAGGAACAACACCGTTTGCCTTAACTGTCATACCACCGGTTTTCTCTTTGCCGATCGCACCGGCAACGTGATTGATGATTATCCAGAGGCTTTTGGCTTCGACGATTTTATCACTGACTGGAACGAGCCCGCGGCGGCGGCCGCCGCCGCCCCTCATCTCACCGGGGTTTCCTGTGAATCCTGCCACGGTCCCGGGGGGGCCGGCACTCCTCCTCCCAGCAGCGGTTTCCAGCACGACTATCGGGCCACCCTGGCCCAAGGGCCCTGCATGGCCTGTCATAATATCGACCCGGATCAGCAGATTGAAGGGCGCGACTATTTTTACGGTTGGGAGGGCGACCTTCATGTCGATGCCCACCGGGTTCGCGAGGGCCGGGTCCGGGTTGCCGACACCGACCCCTGCTACAACTGTCATGTCGGCCAGTATTTTATCGGGCGGATGCACAATAAAAACCTGGTGCCGGCCGATATCGATGAGCCGGAAGGGATTACCTGTGTGGTCTGTCACGATCCCCACGGGGAAAGCGGCCACCCATTTCAGCTGCGGGTAGCCGGCGAGGTTTCCGTCCGCCTGAAAACCAACGGGGGAGCGGAAGACTTCCAGACCCTGACCTTTGATGCCGGGATGTCGGGCGTTTGCTACAGCTGCCATAACGCTTTTTTTATGCTGCCGGCGGTGGGGGAGGATCTCCACGGCAACCAGGCTGAAATGATGGAGGGCATCGGAGGATTTACCTACGGCCGGGAGCTTGGGGGCCTGACCCACGGGCTGCGGACGGTGCCGGACAAGTGCGTCAGGTGTCACATGATCGCCGAACACGAGGGCGAACCGGTGACCACCCATCAGCGCCGTCTTTTCGCAGGAGAGGATATCTTCACCGGGACCGATTACACCATCATCGGCTGCTCCACCGCCGACTGCCACCAGGGGCCCCTGGCCCTGCCCGCCACCGGCAACCGCTTTGATTATGACGGCAAGACCACGGAAATCCTGGCCAGCCTCGAGGCCCTGCAGCTCAGAATCAATCAAATTCTCGGCCGGGCCCCGGATTCGGCGATTTCCCACAACTACGGATCGGTGACATCTCTCACCGAAGAGCAATTGACGGCGATCAACCGGGCAGCCTACAACTACTTTTTTGTCATGCGGGACGGCAGCTTCGGGGTCCATAACTATCCCTACGCCGCCGCCCTGCTGGAATTGAGCATGGCAGACCTGGCGAGGTTCTGATGAACATTTCAGCCCGAACAATTGGCGGCTTTTTCCTCGTTCTGGCCTTGCTGGCCCCACCGGCCGCCCTCGGGGCTGAAATCACCGGCAAATACAGCGCCGCTCTCGAGGGCCGGGAAACCCGGGACGGGATCAAGGAGTCCGTTCTGGTCAACTATCTTTCCTTTGATGTCGACCGGCTGCCGCTGGCCAACCTTTCCCTGCATGGGCTGGGAAAATACGCCCACGAGTGGCGGGAAAACGATTCCGCCACCAGCATTTATTATCTTTACGGCCAGCATCGCACCTTCGAAGGCCGCCGCGACCTCCAGTTCGGCCGTTTTCCCCTGGAAAGCCACCGTTTCCTGACCCTGGACGGGCTTCATCTGACCATGCGCCCCGACCGGCCCTGGGGCTATTCCCTCTATGCCGGTCAGCCCCGCTATATGGAAATTCACAGCGACCGTTTCGAACGTCAATTTCGTGATACCGGAGACTACCTGGCCGGCGGCAAGGTTTTCCTGCGGGGAATCGAGGGTCTGCGGGCCAACGCTTCCTATTCCCGGGAGGGCGACGGGAGTACGGTGTATCGGGAACTCTTCGGGATCGGCGGCGGCAAGGATTTTTTCTTTCCCCGGGCGGATGAGGAAATGGTCCTGGCCCTGGACGGCAGCCTCGATTACAACCCGGCCGATTCGGCCCTGGACAAACTGAGCGCCCGTTTATTTCTGCTTTATTCGGCCAAGTTGCGGGTCGTGGTTCAGGCCGACCGTTTTGATGTCCGGGAAGATTACCCGGCCGGGCGGGAATTGATCATTTCTCTCTTTTCCACCGGCCGCGAGGATCGGGCCCAGTACACCATAACCTACGACCTCCGGCCGGAAATCTCCCTTTACCAGGGGACCGTCTTCACGGAAATGGAAATGCCCGACGGCGCCTGGCGCCAGGGCCGGATCATCAAGGGCGGGATCAGCGGCAATTACCGGGAAAGGTGGGGGGTTGGCTTCGATGCAGGGCTTTATCACTTTGACAGCCACAACTCGGATGCCACCGGCCTGGCCTTAAACCTCAATTACTGGCCCGCCGAAGCCTGGTTTACCCAACTGGGCCTGGAGGTGGTCAAGATCGACGCTCCCTTCCGCGAGCGGGAACGGGCCAGCAGCGTGATCGCCGAGGTGGGCTATCAGCCCGGCAATACCTGGCGGCTGGCCGGCTATCTCGAGCGCAGCGACAATCCCGAGTTCAAAAATGATTTTCGCACCGGGATAAAACTGGATTACCTCTTCGGCTTTGCCTTCGGCCGGGCCCGGCAACAGACATCAAGGTAAAAAGCACCATGACTTCCCATGCTCCGCGAAAACCAAGCTTCAGCGACGGTGGACCGGCCAGGAAGCAGCTTTTTACCGAGCAGACAAAAGGTTGGCCCATGAACCGTTCTCCCAAAAATCTGGCCCTGCTGTTTTTCTCCCTGCTGGCCATCGCCGGTTGCGCCGGGCTGATTTCGCGGACCCCGGCCCAGCTGTTCGACCATGACGTTCATGTGGACAGTCTGGTGGAACACGGCTTCGGCTGCATGGATTGCCATTATTTCACCACCCTGGAGGAACGGGAATTTCCCGAAGTCTTCGCCGAGTCAAGGGAATCCCTCTTCGGCCAGCTGGCGATCTGCCACTACTGCCACGTGGACAGTGAAACCAGGGACCGCAAGGCCCCCTACCAATGCCTGGCCTGCCACACCGACATGGATGCCATCCGGCCTCCCACCCATATCCACGACTGGACCAGGCATCACGGCCTGGAAGCCCGTAACGATCGCCAGACCTGCGTGGCTTGCCATAACAACCCGGTTTTTTGCGCCGATTGCCATACCCGCAGGGATACGGTTCTGAAGGTGGTTCATCCCCGGCCCTACCGTTATTTCCACGGCATCGAGGCTCAGGCGGACCCGGCTTCCTGTAATGCCTGCCATACCGCCAATTTTTGCATCGACTGCCACAGCGGCAGGCGAAGATTTTAAGGAGAGTGGGCCGGATGAAACAGCAGCAAGGGATAAGCAAAGGAAGCTGGCCACGGGATGGGGGGGGGGTAGGCCCCGCCGCCTGGTTGGCGGCGGCTGGGGTTCTGGTCCTGGGGCTGGTTTTGCTGCCGGGCCAGGCGCCGGCTTTGACGACCGCCGCCCCGAGCGAGGAGGCCGCCTTGGAGCAGCTCTTTGGCGTTGAATTTTACCTGGAAGATCCTCACTGGCGGGCCGACGCCTGCGCGGCCTGTCACCAAAATACGCCGACCCGGGACGAGCTTTATCTCCGGGGCGATCAGAACACCCTCTGCACGATATGTCACAGCCGGGGCCGGGCCAGCCGGGAGCCCCACCCCGTCGGTACCTTTAACGAGGCCAAGGTGGATATTCCGGCCGGCTTTCCCCTGGATGACCAGGGCGCCCTCAGTTGCCTGACCTGCCACGACCATGTTCCCGCCTGCCGCTTGCGGGACCGCCGGACGAAGATCAACTTTCTGCGCCCGGTTCCTGCCGAAAGCGAACCGCTCGGGCCCCGTTCGGAGCTGCTCAATTTTTGCTATGCCTGCCACCTGGCCGCCGATGTCGAAAGCTACAACCCCCACGAAGGCCAGCTCAGCAACGGCGAGATCGAGCCGCGCCGCTGTCTTTTCTGCCACAGCAAGACCCTGGATCCCCGGGAGGAATTCAAGGATCGGCAATATCACCTGCGCAAGGATATGTCGGTGATCTGCATCGGCTGCCATCTGCTCACCCCCCATGCCGGCGCCGCCGAACACCTGGAGCAGCCCCCGGAAACGGTGGCCGCCGCCCGGCGGGAAGCGGAGCAGCGGCACGGGGTTGTTCTGCCCCTGGACGAACGGGAGCGAATTTCCTGCTCCACCTGCCATAATCCCCACCAGCAAGGGGTTTTCCCCGCCGGAGCCCCGGCCGGTATCCGCTACGACGAGGAGCAACTGCCGCCGGAACTGGTGCAGAGATATGAAAGAATGACCCGATCCGGAGTCAGAACCACCAGGAGAAATTTCCGCCTCGGGGTGCCGGATTATAGCCTGGCAATGAGGCCGCTAAGCGAACTTAAACCGGAAAAAAACATGCGTTTGCCGGCCCGCGACGGAACTTTGTGCGCGGCCTGTCATGGTGCGGGAGGAATCGATAGATGATGGGAAGAAGAAAAACGCTCAAACTGCTGGTCGCCGCTCTGGCGCTGTTGTTGTCCGGCCTGGTTGCCGCCGGGACGGCGGTTGCTTACCAGCATAATCAGCGCGGGGGAGCCGACCCGGAAAATTGCCTGATGTGTCACAAGTTTCCCGGCCTGGCTCGGGTGGATGAAAACCAGGAGTTGCGGCTGCTCTTCATCAACGAGCAGATCCTCCGGCATGGGCCCCACGCCCGGGCCCAGTGCGGCGACTGCCACAGCGACATCGATCGGGTTCCCCACGGCCTGCCGGTGGAGGATGTCAACTGCCTCAAGGAGTGCCATGTGATCGAGCCCTCCACCGGCAATCGCTTCACCCACCAGCGGGTGCAGGATTTCATGAATATGGGGATTCACTCCCGCTACGACGCCGAGGGCAACCTCAAGGAGCATTACGAGGACTTGCCGCTCTGCATCGATTGCCACTGGGACGAGCCGATTTACGAACCGGTCAGTCTCTACAAGGGCACCCGTTACGAGGGGCTGGACGAGCGAGCGCTGGAGCGCTGCGTCTCCTGCCATGAGGGCGCGGGCTTCACCGAGTCATTTTACAGTCATGTCACCAGCCGGCTGGACCGGACCAGGACCGCCCAGCAGGTCCAGGAAATGTGTTCCAACTGCCATGACGATCCCGGCATCATCGAGCGCCACGGTTTGAAAAAAGCGGTTTATTCCTACAAGGAGACCTTTCACGGCAAGTGGACCTCCTACGGCGGAATCCGGCAACCGGATTGCGCCGACTGCCACTCCAGTCCCGGAGAGTCGGTTCACCTGATCCGGGCCCAGCAGGACCGGCAATCCTCGATCCATCCCGACAATCGCCAGGCCACCTGCAGCCAGGTCGGTTGCCACGAGGGGGCCGGCAAGTACGTCGGCGAGATCGGGGTCCATATCGATACCCATCTGCCCGAATATATCGTCGAGCGCTATGTCTTCTACTTCTTTACCGTACTGTTGGCGGGAACGCTGATCAGTTTGTTTGTCTTGATGATTCTGGAGCAGATCAGGGGGATCTTCCCTGACGCGGCGCTGATCAAGGAAAGGGAAAAGTACCATGACAAATAACAGTGAACGACCGAACCTGCCCCAACTGCCCACCTCGCCTTACGAGTTCCGGCGGGCGCAGATTTACGAGCACAACGGCCATAAATTCTTTTTCCGCTTCACCCTGCACCAGCGCCTCCAGCATATCGTGCTGGCCACCTCGGTGCTGGTGCTGATCCTGACCGGCTTCGGGCTCAAGTTTCCCGACTCGGCTTTCTGGCAACAGGTGTTCGCCCTCTTCGGCGGCATCGAAATGGCCCCCCATATCCATCGCTTCTTCGGGGTGGTGCTCTGCAGCCTCTTCGTTTACCACGGGATCTACTTCCTCACCGTGTTCTACAAGAACGATATTAAACCGATGAAGGCCCGGGGGGAGCTCAGCGCCTGGAATCTCCTGGTCGCCTTCTACCGGGTTCCGATGATTCCCCATTACAAGGATGGCACCGACCTGGTCGACTACCTTAAGTACGTCCTCTTTATCAGCGACAAGAAGCCGGCCTACGACAAGTTCATGTGGAAGGAGAAGTTCGACTACTTCGCGGTTTACTGGGGTACCCCGATGCTGGGCCTGACCGGGATCTTCATGTGGAACCTGGAGTTTTTCTCCCACTACCTGCCGGGGATCGTTTTCAACATCTCCTATATCGCCCATACCGACGAGGCCCTGCTGGCCGGCACCTTTCTGATGGTCTGGCATTTCTACAACACCCACTACCACCGCCACAAGTTCCCCATGGGCCGGGTCTTCATCACCGGTTATCTCTCGGAAGAGGACATGATCGAGGAGCATTACGACGAGTACGTGGCGATGATGAAGGCCCAGGGCCTGGAAGAAGAGATCAAGGGCCAGTACGACCATGACATTCATCCACCCCACTGGAAGGACAGCCTCATCGTTCGGGTGCTTTACGGCGGCTTTCTCTCAGCGGTTTCGGTGGTGCTGATCTGGATGGTCCTCGACCTTTCGGTCTTCAGCGCCCACGGCTTCCTGCCCCGGGAGCGGCCGAAGGTGATCGAGCCCTTGCCCAAGACCCAGCTGGACGAAATCCGCCTGGTCGGCCTCAGCGCCCTGGAGGGCTTCAACAACAAGGAAATTTACCGCGGCTATCGCCTGGATTCCATCGAGGCCTTGAGCGGTCATTTTCATAATGTCGGCATCCAGATCTCCTCAAATCTCCAGTCCTCCTGCGTAGAGTGTCATGGCGACCTGGTGCACGAGGATCTCCCCGAGGTCCGCTCCTACCTCAATATGCACAACTTCTACTTGTCCTGCGAAGTCTGCCATGTGCCCCAGGAGCAGGAGGGCGAGCAGCTCTTCACCAGCTTTCAGTGGTTTGAGAAGATCAGCGGAACCCTGGCCGCCGAACCCATGGGCCAGCATGACATGCTCGGCGAGAGGGCCAATTATCGCATCGCCCCCTTTATCCGCCGGGCCGACGGCCGGCTGGAGCGTTTCGATGGGCCGGCTCTGGCCGCCTTGAGCCGGGAATACCGCAACCTGGAACCGACCCTGAGCCGGGGCCAGAAGGTCGACTATATGCAGCGGATTCACGCCGGCCTGACCCCGGCGCCGATTTCCTGCCGGGATTGCCATACCCAGGAAATCTCCTATCTGCCCTTCCGCGAGCTGGGTTATTCCGAGCAGCGGATTGCGGAGCTGGTCGGCACCGCGGTGATCGGCTTGATCGAGAAATATGACGAGGAAGAGGTCTTTTATCTGCCGCAACTCTTTTCACCGCGCCGGGAGAGTCGCTGATGGTGGCCCGGAGACTGAATAATTCAACGCGGCGGCCGTTGGGGCCGGCCCTTGGGCTGCTGCTGGTTCTGGGGCTGCTGTGGCCCGCCGTGGCCCCGGCCTATGAAAAAATCCGGGTGGACTACGAGTTTGCCATCGAGGGGGCAGCCGGGCTCGCCTTTGAGCAACCGACCGATCTGGCCCTGGTCGGCGAGGAACTTTACGTGCTCGACGGCCTTAACCACCGGGTGGCGGTTTTTGACCTGCAGGGCAACTTTCGGCGCCAGTTCGGCAACCGCCAGGAGTTGGGCCGGGCCATCGGCCTCTGCGACGCCCGCTCCCCCCAAGGCGGGGTGTATGTCGCCGATATTCCCAGCGCCCGCCTGCATCATTACGACGGCCGGGGGGCTTTGCGCCAAAGCCTGGCCGTTGCCCCGGTGAGGGAGCGGGAAAAGCCCGATATCACCGATTGCGCCGTTTCCGCCGCCAATGAAATTTTCTTGGTGGACAACAACAACCACCGGGTGCAGGTTTACAGCCGGGAGGGAGAGCGTCAGCGCCACTGGGGCGGGTTCGGCGAGGCCGCCGGCCAGTTCCGGTTTCCCGCCACCATTGCCATCGACCGGGATGGGGTGGTCTTTGTGGTTGATGTGATCAATAACCAGGTCAAAGGCTTCCGGGCTTCCGGCCAACCGGCCCAGTGGCTGGGCGGCTGGGGCATTACCCCGGGGCGCCTCTTTCGCCCCAAGGGGGTGCTGGTGATCGCTGACCGGGTTTTAGTTTCCGACAGCTATACCGGGGTGATCCAGGTTTTCCGGAGCTCCGGCCGCTTCGAGGGCTTGCTGACCGGGGCTGACGGCGAGATCACCCGCTTCCGGACCCCGACCAACATGGCCTTTGCCGGCAATCGGCTCTATGTGGTTGAACAGCTGCTCAACCGAGTAAGCGTCTGGAGGCTGGAGCCATGAGAGATAAACGCGCCACCGAGCCCCGGCTCCGTTCGCCGCAACCAGCCGGCCGCCCGGGCCATGGGAAGCAGCCTTCGGCGCCTGAACCGGGGGGCCGGCGGTCCGCTTATCCGGATGGTGAGTTTATGCTAAGCGCGCAGCAATTACCCCCCCGGCTTGCCGGCCAACCATGTGTCGACCAGGGGCCGGGAGAATCGCGACCCGGCCGGCAACCGATGGAGGCCCGGGTCTTGCGGCTTGGCGGGCTGGTTGGGCTGCTGTTGCTGTGGCTGTTGGTCGTGGACCTGGCCCCGGCCCGGGCCGCGGTGCTGGAAGAATCCTCGCGCCGGGAATGCGCGGTCTGCCATGTAATGTGGATGGACGAGTTCAAAACCGGCGAGGAAACCCTGATCCCCTGGGTGGGTCATGCCGCCCTGATGCGGGGAACCTACGGAGTGGTCAGCGACGAGTTCATGTGCTACAGCTGCCACGATGGCTATATCGCCGATTCCCGCTATGTCTGGACCGGCAAGCGCCACACGGTCTTCGCAGAACCCTCGGATGACGTGACCATCGATGAAAGGCTCTTTCCCTTGAGCGCCCAGAATGAAATTTATTGCGGCACCTGTCACACCGTTCATTCCGCCGAATCCGGCGAGATGGTGGAAGAACTTTCCTACCAACTCTTTTTGCGGATGGGCAACCCCAATTCCGAAATGTGCATGGCCTGCCACCAGGAATATGATGTAGGACCCGGTGAAGGCAAGCATACGGTGGGCAAGGAGGTGGAACCGGGCTTTCCGCCGGGGCTGCGCGAGATGCGCCTGCGGCCCGGCCGGGACACCGACGAGGTGATCTGCAACTCCTGCCATAATGTGCACGGCGCCCGCCAGGACAACCTGCTGCCGGTGGAGGCGGGAATGGCCAACTTCTGCGGCCAGTGCCATGAGGACCAGAATATCCGCCAGCCCGGAGCCGGGGCCTTTCTCGCCCACACCATGGACGTGCCCTTCGCTGAGGCCGAACTTTCGCCGCAACTGCTGGCGGCCGGGGCGCAACTCGAAGATGACCAGCTGACCTGTCTCTCCTGCCACAGCATTCACCAGGGCCAGGATGAGGAAGTTCTGCTGGTGCAGGCCGACACCATGGAGTCCCGGTTTTGTCTTTCCTGCCACGACGGCAAGGAAGCGATCAAGGATACCCCCCACAACCTGCTGATTACCGATCGGGAATTACGGCTGGTCAACCTTAATGAACGCAACGTCCGCCAGGCCGGCCTGTGCGGGATTTGCCACGGGGCGCACGGCTGGCAGCAGGAAATGCGGCGGGGCGAGGATCCGGCCCTGGAAGCCTGCAACACCTGCCACGGCCAGGGTCGCCAGCGCCTGGAAATGGAGCTTAAAGGGCCTTACAGCCACAGTGTCGGGGTGGAGCTGGACGCGGCCAGCCCCCGGGCGGATATGACTCTGCCTCTCTTCAACCATGATTTTACGCCCGGAGAGAAGATCTATTGCAGTACCTGCCATGATTCCCATCAATCCCTGGGCCAGGTATACGGCGCTCCCGGCGGCCGGGATGAACGTGGCCTGATCGCCACCCGCTTTCTGCGAATCGAGCAGTACACCGACCTTTGCGCCCAGTGCCACGATGATCAAATGGTGGTGGAAGGGGCCAACCACGACCCCCGCCTTTTCGAACTGGAATACCGCAATGTCCGCGGCGAGGTTCCGGCCATGACCGGGGCCTGCGGGGCCTGCCACCTGATGCACGAGGGCCCTGACCCGGTGGGATTTGCCGTGGCTCCGCCCGAGCGGGAATATCCCGAGGAAATCAGCCGCAACCCGGAAAATTTTTATTGTCTGGCCTGCCATGAGGTTGACCGGGTCGGCCGGGAAAAGCTGGTCGGGGAAATCAGTCATCCCCTGGGAGCCCGGCCCGCCGCCAGCGAAAGCAGCGCCGAGCTGGCCGAACGGGAAGTAACCTGCCTTTCCTGCCACGACGTTCATCGTTGGGCCCCGGATCAGACCGGCCCCGGCCCGGGCCACCTCAGGGACGGTGACCTGAGCAGCAGCTTCCTCCTGGTGGACAACCGCCGCGGAGAGCTCTGCGCCGATTGCCATCGGACCCCGGCCCTGGTTATCGACAGCGATCACGATCTTTCCCTGCATGCCCGCCGGGCTGAAGAAATGGGGGTCTGCGAGCAGTGCCACGCCACCCACAACGCGCACGGCGACCGGCTCTGGGGGCGCGACCTGGCCGGAGTGCTGCCGGAAGAGAAAGCGGAAAACCGGCTCTGCCTGGATTGCCATCGCCTGGGCGAGCCCGGCGAGGAGTCCCGGGTCACCCTTTATCGCCATCCCGAACAACTGCTGCTCAGCGATCCCGCCCTGCTGGCGCAGCTGGAACTGCTTAATGGCGAAGGCCGGGGCGAAGTGGAGCGCAAATTCGTCTGCGCCACCTGTCATGACCCCCATATCTGGAGCCGGCGCCTGCTGGCCGAGGAGGATGCTTCGCCCCAGGCGGCTTTCCTCCGGCTGGGAGACCCGAGCCAGACCTTCTGCGCCGACTGCCATGGGCTCGAGGTTCGGAGCAAGTATCTCTTCTACCACGAAGAGAAAACGCGCAGCGAGGAAAGCCCCTATTATGCGATGGATCCGGTCGAGGCCCTGCGGGAATTGCTGCGCAAATTCCGGGGTGAAAAGTGATCAGAACACCAGAAAATTTTGACTCCGGCGCCGGTGCCGGGCAAACAACAAAATACCGGGCCGGCACCGTCCGCGGGGCTATTTTTTGCCAGGCTGACCAGAGCCTGCTGATAGAGGTTGGCGATGAACAATAGGTGGCATAATCTGCTGGCTGCGGGGCTGATGCTCCTGCTGGCCAATCTTCTGCTGAGTGCCTGCGGCGGCAGCAGTTCCGCCAGCGACAGCTACCAGCCTTCCGGAGCCATCGAGGCGCCGCGGCTGCTCTTTTCCACCGCCCACGGGGGCGGCCAGGGCTGGGGGCAGGCCAAGTGTTTCACCTGCCATCCCATGAGCAAGGTGGAAAATGCCCATGTCCGAGTCCCGGTTATTCGGGACAGCCTGGTCAGGCTGAGCGCCAAAATCGGCGGGGAAGCGGACCGGGCCTGTCTGGCCTGCCATGACACCAACGGCCTTGATCCCGTGGCCAGCCGGGAGTGCCTGATCTGCCACGGCGACAACGACATCGTGGCCGGGGCCCGGATGTTCAGCGGAGCCCACCAGCACACCATTACCAAGATCGGCGGCAGCGCCCAGCGGGATGCCGACTGCATCATTTGCCACGAACGCTCCAACATGGACGGGGTTTTTGAGCGCGATGTCGATTTGACCAGGTTTTCGGGGAGCAGCAACGCCTGGATCAACGATTTCTGCCTGGCCTGCCATGACGTTTCCGGCGCCGCCGGCATTCTGCCGCCCCCCCTGCGCTTTCCCGAGCCGCCCGAGGAGCCTTTGCAGTTCAGTGACTTGAGCCGGACCTTCCTGGGCGCGGGGACCACCGATGCCGAGCGCCAGGCGACGGCCGATTTCCATGGCTTCGGCCGGGGCACCGACCCGGCAACCAAGCCGATTCTGTTCGGCGGCAATACCTACCGGCCGGGTTATGATCAGCATGATCACTCTCCCCTGGCCTGTACCGATTGCCACCTCGTCCACGCTTCCTCCAACCCTTACCTGATCACCGATTCTGGGGCCAGGGCCAGCATGCTGGACCAGGATGAACCGGCCCGCAATGCCGGGGTGGCGGTGACCGAGCGTAATTTTGAGCAACTCTGCGCGGTCTGCCACACCAATCCCGCGGGGGTGGAAGTCGGCAACGGTCTGCAGGCCCACCTGCATTTCACCGGTTATACCGGCGACTGCGTTTCCTGCCATTTCCATGGGGCCGGCTTTATTTCCAACCTCTTCTGAGCAGCTCAAGGGACCGGAAACCTTAGCCGGGGCCTTCGGCAGGGCTTTGGCTGGAACGAGGATGATGGTCGGCAGAGGGGCGCCGCCGTGGTGAAATAATCAGGCGAAACCAGGGGGTAAGGAACTGAACAAAAGAGCCCGGGGCGCGAACTTGCGTCCCGGGCTCTTTTTATTGGGCCGACAGGTGGAGAATTTCGGCGATGGTTTTGGCCGGGTAAAGCTGATCGATTTCCCAGCGCTGGGCCAGGCCGTAAGCGTTGGCGGCGATCCGGTCGATGTCCCCGTTGGGGATTTGCCCCTCCGCCAGGCTGACCGGGCAACCGAGGCCGCGGAACCACTCTTTGAGGGCGCTGATGCCTGCTTCCCCGGTCTGCCGGTCGAAGATTTTGGCGGCAAAACGTTCGAACTGGGCCGGATTCCGGGGTTGGTACCATTGCATCCAGGCCGGGATGACGATGGCCAGGCCGGCCCCGTGGGCGATGTTGTACAGAGCGCTCAGGGAATGTTCGATCATGTGGTTGGGGAAGGTGTAAGGACCGACTCCGGCCGGAGTCAGGCCGTTCAAGGCCAGGGTGGCGGCCCACATCATGCTGGCCCGGGCCTGGGGGTCGGCGGGCCGGTCCCGGATGATCTCGGCGTTTTCAATGATGGTGGTGATCAGCCCTTCCACCAGCCGGTCCTGCAGCCGGGTGCCGGGCTCCTTGGTGAAGTAGGCTTCGATCAGGTGGGCGATGGCGTCCACCGCCCCGTACGCCGAGTACGCCGGGCTGACGGTGTAGGTCAGTTCCGGATTGAGGATTGAAACCCGGGGATAGGCATGGATGGTGCCGATATTGTAT
Organism: Desulfurivibrio nitratireducens; assembly: GCF_044068515.1. NCBI lineage: Bacteria > Pseudomonadati > Thermodesulfobacteriota > Desulfobulbia > Desulfobulbales > Desulfobulbaceae > Desulfurivibrio > Desulfurivibrio nitratireducens. The sequence goes on along the minus strand of NZ_JBIPKI010000004.1, from coordinate 9,723 downwards.
TTCTGCCGGGTTTCCTCGTTGGTGATGACCGCGTTGCCGTTCATTTCGCTGCCGGTGGCGGCCAGGGTCAGAATCGAGAAAACCGGCAGGGCCGCGGTTACTTCCCGGCCGAGGAAAAATTCCCAGACATCGCATTCGGCCGTGGCCCCCACGGCGATGGCCTTGGCCTCGTCGATCACCGAACCCCCGCCCACGGCCAGCACGGCTTCGACCCCGCTCTGGCGGGCCAAGGCGATCCCTTCCCGGGTATGGCTGAGGACCGGATTGGAAACCACCCCGCCGAATTCGACAAAACCGATCCCGCTCTGGTTGAGAGTGGCGATCACCCGGTCGAGCAGGCCGCTTTTGCGCACCGATTCCCGCCCGTAAACCAGCAGGACATTGCCGATTCCGGCCGCGGTCAACTCGGCGCCGATTTCCATTTCCCGGCCCGGGCCAAAAATGATCTTGGTGGGATTATGAAAGACAAAATCGTGCATGCTGCTCCCCGCAGAGAAAATGATTAAGCCAGCAGGTCAAGGGCCGGCATAAGACGATTACTCCGGCTTCTCGGCACTGCCGCCGGCCTGTTCGTTATACAAATGGACATCCCGCTGGGGAAAGGGAATGGTGATGCCGGCCTGATCAAAGGCCTGCTTGACCTTCTCAAGCAATTCGAAGCGGATGGCCCAGTATTCGGAGGTTTTGACCCAGGGGCGGGCGATGATGTTGACGCTGCTGTCCGCCAGCTCGGAAACGGCGATCAGCGGGGCCGGCTCGGGGAGAACCCGGGGTTCGGCGGCGATGATCGCGGCGATGATCTCCTTGGCCTTGGCGGTATCGTCGCCGTAGCTGATGCCGAAGAGCAGGTCCAGCCGGCGGGTGGGGTGGGCGGTGACATTGGTGATCACGTTGCCCATGATGGCGCTGTTGGGCACAATAACCTTCTGGTTGTCCGGGGTGGTCAGCTCGGTGTTGAAAATCGAGATTTCCTTGACCGTGCCGGAAACCCCGCCGGCGGTGACGAAATCTCCGATTTTAAAAGGCCGGAAAAGGATCAGCATTACCCCGGAAGAGAAGTTGCCCAAGGAGTCCTTGAGGGCCAGGCCGACGGCCAGGCCGGCGGCGCCCATGACAACGAGAAAGGAGGCGGTGTTGATCCCCACCTGGTTAAGCGCGGCCAGCGCGACCGCCGCCATCAGGGCATAGTAAATGATGTTGCGTAAAAAACTGACCAGGGTTTGTTCGATCTGGCGCTGCTCCAGGGTATGACCCGTAAAGTTGCTGAGTGACCGGGCGATGGCCCGGCCGATGACCAAAATCGCCAGGGCGATCAGCAGGTTGATCAGCAGGGCGCCCGCCTGTTCAAAATACGGTACGATCTGGTCCATGGCGTAAAATCCTCGCTTGGTTGGTGGGGGTGGGGAAAACGTTTTTTCCCCGGCAGTTCGCCGGATAACAGTCTTCTTTACCATAGGAGGTGGCCGGGAAGGCTGTCAAGGTCATAATCCGGTTCTCCGGCGGCCAGTGCGAACCCTGGGTGGTAAGGAGGTCATTTCATCCCTCCCAGGTGCTTGGGCCGGGTGGAAAAAAGGGGTCATTTTTGTTACCCTTGCTTTCCGCCCGACCAACAACCGGAAAACAATGAGCCGTAGGTGTTTATTAGCTTACGGCCAACAGGGGGAGTTATCATGATTTTTCGAACTTGTGCGGTTTTGCTGTGGTTTTTGCTGCTGGCAGTACCCTTGACGGCCGGGGTGGTGGAGACCCGGGACGGTTCGCGCCTGGTGGGCAAAATCATCCGCATCGATCAGGGTCTGCTCCACCTGGAAACCGGTTATGCCGGGACCCTGGCCATCAGCCAGGACCAGGTGGTCAGCTTCAGCAGCGAGGATGAGCTGGTCCTGCGGCTGGCCGGGGGAGCCACCATGACCGGCCGGGTGGCTGCCGCCGACTCCTCAGCAACACCGTTGGAGCCGGTGCTGGAAGTCCACGGCGAGGATGGAGTTTTGCGGGCCCCGGTAAGCCGGGTGGCGGCGGTCTGGCAAAAGGATCAGGCCGATCCCGAAATCAGCCGCCTCCGGGAGGAGAAAGAAAAAATGCGCCGCCGCTGGCAGTACGAAGCCGGCCTGGACCTGCTGGGCAAGGAAGGCAATGTCCGCGAATTCGGCCTGGGCGCCAACTTCACCGCCACCCTGAAAAGCCCCGATGACGCCCTGAAGCTGATCAGCGAATACGAGCGCCGGGAAAAAAACGACGAAAAGACCGCCGACCGCCTGCTGGGGGCCATTGACTACGAGGCCTTTTTCCACGAGCGTTACGGCTGGTATGTCCGCACCGCCCTGGAGAAGGATGATATCGAACTGGTCGATTTGCGTTCCACCAGCGGGGCCGGTTTTTCCTACCGGCTGCTTAACCGGGAACACCACAGCCTGGTAGCCCGGACCGGTCTCGGCTATCGCTACACCAGTTATATCGGGGAGCATGAAAACGACTCCGATCCCACCCTGGATCTCGGTCTTTTTCATCGCTTCGATTTTGGCCAGCGCTGGAGTTTGCGCAACGAATTAACCTACAGTCCGAGTATTTCCGCCTTCTCGGATTATCTGGTCCACCATGAAAGCGCCCTGGAAATGCCGGTGGGCACCGGGGAGTTCTGGAAACTGCGCCTGGGCGTGCGCAACGATTATGACAGCCAGCCGGCGGCGGATAAAAAACTCGACACCACCTACTACACCCGCATGATCCTCAACTGGCAGTAAAACGCCCGCCAGCACCGAATCTTCGGGCGATCAGCCCCCGCGGCATACCGGGGTATGGCCGCCGGGGCTGCTTGCCCGAATCTCCGGCACTGGCGGGCGTTTTACCGGTGGCCCCGGCCAGATGCTTTTTCCGCCCTCCAATACATGATTCTTGGCTCCCGGGTCTTTAGGCGGCGTTTTGTTTGGGGATTGGGGGCTCCTGGTTGGGTTGCTGGTGCAGCAGTTTCAGGTCCACCGGCTTGCTGGCCTCGCCGAAGTACAGGGTGCGGTGGGGGAAGGGGATCTCGATCCGGTTGGCGTCGAAGGCCTGCTTGACCCGGCGCAGGTATTCCCGGCCGATCATCCACTGGCGGATGGGTTTGGTTTTGATCCGGCCCTTGATCACCACCGCCGAGTCGGCGAACTTGTCCACCCCGAAAATTTCCGGCTCTGCCAGCATCAGGGGGCCCAGTTCGGGGTCGGCCTTCAGCTCTTCACCCACCTTTTTCATCACCTCGATGACCCGGTCGGTGTTTTCCTTGTAAGCCACCCCGATATCGAAGATATAGGCCGACCACTCATTGGTAAGGTTGCTCAGGGTGGTGACGGTGCCGTTGGGGAAGACATGCACCACCCCGCCGAGATCGCGGAGGACCAGGGTGCGGAAATTGATCTTTTCCACCAGGCCGCCGGTACCGTTGACCACCGCCACGTCGCCGATCCGGACCTGGTTTTCCAGGATGAAAAAGAAGCCGGAGATGATGTCCCGGACCAGGTTCTGGGCCCCGAAACCCACCGCCAGGCCGACGATCCCGGCCCCGGCCAGAATGGGGGCGATATCCACCCCCAACTCCCGCAGCACGATCAGCGAACTGGTAACAATTACGGCGATCAGGGCAGCCTGGCGGACCAGGCGGACCAGGGTTTCCACCCGCTTGGCCGCCTCACTGGGCGGTTCCCCTTCCTTTTTGCCCTTTTCCAGCAGCCGTTGTTCCAGCCGGGCCAGCACTCTGCGAATAAAAAGCATCAGGCCCCAGGCCAGCAGCAGAATCAGCATGATCCGCAAACTGGTGAAAATGATATCGTCCCAGCTGACGTTTTGCAGGTACTGTTCGATGAGATCCATCTGGTTCCCTCTTTAATGTTCCGGTTGGGTGTTTATGCGGTCGCTGCCTGCCGGGCGAAGAGATCCCGGTCCGGCAATCGGCAGCCGGCCAGGCGCCTATGGCGAATCGGCTGTCTCGGCGGGCAGGTCGGCGCCGCGGGAATTGATCAGGCCCAGAAATTTTTCCCCGTAGCGCTGCAATTTGTATTGGCCGACTCCGTGAATCTGTTGAAAAGCAGCGGCGTCGGCGGGTTGTTTGGCCGCCATTTCGACCAGGGCGGCATCGCTGAAAACGACAAAGGGCGGCACCCCGTCGCCAGCGGCGATTTCCTTGCGCAGGCGCCGCAGGGCCGCGAAAAGTTCGCGGTCGTAGTCCAGGTCCGCCGGTTCCTGGCCGGATCGCAGCTTGCGGTCCCTTCCTTTGGCGGCCGGCGGTCTGGACCGGGGCCGGCCCATCTCCAGCCGAGATTCTCCCCGCAGCAGGGACCGGCTTGAGGGGTGGAGCTTGAGAACCGAAAAGTTGCCGACATCCTGCTCCACGTAACCCAGGTGAATCAGGTGGCGCAGCAGGGCGGCCCAGTAGTCCCGGTCCCGGTCGGCGCCGATGCCGTAGGTGGAGAGCCGCTCATGGCCCAGCTCCAGCAGGCGTTGGTTGCGGGAGCCCCGCAGGACATCGATGACATGGCCCAGCCCGAAACACTGCCCGACCCGATAGATGCAGGAGAGGGCCTTGCGGGCGTCCTCGGTGACATCGAGCATTTCCGGTGGATCGAGGCAGGTATCGCAGTTGCCGCAAGGCTCGGCCAGGGTATCGCCGAAATAACCGAGCAACACCCGGCGCCGGCAACCGCAGGCCTGGGCGAAACCCACCATGGCGTTGAGCTTGTGGCTTTCGATGCGCCGCCGCTCTTCGTTGTCGCTGTTGTCGATCAGGCTCCGGGCCAGGGCGACGTCGCCGAGTCCGAACAGCAGCAGGGCTTCGGCGGCCAGCCCGTCCCGGCCGGCCCGGCCGGTTTCCTGGTAGTAGCCCTCGATATTCTTGGGCACGTCGTAATGAACCACGTAGCGGATATTGGATTTGTCGATGCCCATGCCGAAGGCCACGGTGGCAACGATGATCTGGAGATCGTCGCGCAGGAAAGCGTCCTGGACCGCGGCCCGTTCCTCGGCCCCGAGCCCGGCGTGGTAGGCGGCGGCCTTGCAGCCGGCCTGGCTGAGTTTGGCGGTGAGCTGTTCGACCCGCTTGCGGCTGAGGCAATAAATGATCCCCGCTTCATCCCGGCGGTCGGCCAGAAAATCGGTAAGCTGGTTAAAGGGCTTTTTTTTCTCCAGCACCGTATAGCGGATGTTGGGCCGGTCAAAGCCGGTGAGATAGCAGCGGGCCTGTTCGAGCCCCAGCCGTTGGAGGATATCCCGCCGGGTGTGGGGCTCGGCGGTGGCGGTCAGGGCGATGACGGGCACGGCGGGGAACTTTTGCCGCAGGCGCCCGAGCTGGATATATTCGGGGCGAAAATCATGGCCCCACTGGGAAACGCAGTGGGCCTCGTCGATGGCGAACAGGGCGATTTCGACTTCACCCAGTCGGGCCAGGAAATCCTCCCCCATCAGGCGCTCCGGGGCGACATAGAGCAGGTCAAGCTCGCCCTCGTGCAGTTGGGCCAGAACCTGGCGGGCTTCCCGGGCTTGCAGGGAGGAGTTGTAGCAGGCCGCCCGGAGGCCGTGGCTCCTGAGGGCGTCGACCTGGTCCTTCATCAGCGAGATCAGGGGGGAAACCACGATTCCCACCCCGGCCCGGTGGAGGGCGGGAATCTGGTAGCAGAGCGATTTGCCGCCGCCGGTGGGCATCAGGACGAAGGCGTCCTCCCCGGCGATCAGGCCGCTGATGATTTCCCGTTGCCAGGGGCGGAAGCTCTGGTAGCCGAAAACCTCCGCCAGGGTTTGTTCAATATTCGCCATGGTTTGGTTCAGGCCAGATTCTTTCTGATGCGGCTCACCGCTTCGCTGACGTTTTCCCGCTGACCGAAGGCCGAGAGGCGGAAATAGCCTTCGCCGCTGGGGCCGAAGCCCGAGCCGGGGGTGCCCACCACATGGCATTCGTTGAGGAGCTGGTCGAAAAAGTCCCAGGAAGAGAGCCCGGCCGGGGTTGTCAACCAGATATAGGGAGCATTGGTGCCGCCGAAGCAGGTTACGCCGGCGTCTTCCAGGCCTTCGCGGATCAGGCGGGCGTTTTCCATGTAGTAGTCGATGATTTCCTGGTTCTGGCGCCAGCCCTCGGGGGAATAAACCGCCGCCGCCGCCCGTTGCACCGGGTAGGAAACGCCGTTGAACTTGGTGGCCTGGCGCCGGTTCCAGAGCTGGTTGAGGGCCACCGGCTCTCCTTGGGCGTTTCTGGCGCGGAGGGCTTCGGGCACCACGGTGAAAGCGCAGCGGACCCCGGTGAAGCCGGCGGTTTTGGAAAAGGAGCGGAATTCGATGGCGCACGTTTCCGCCCCGGGAATTTCATAGATGGAATGGGGAATGGCCGGGTCGGTGATAAAGGCCTCGTAGGCGGCGTCAAAAAGGATGACGGCCTCGTTGGTCCGGGCGTAATCGACCCACTGCTGCAGCTGTTCCTTGCCGGCCACCGCCCCGGTGGGATTGTTGGGAAAACAGAGGTAGATCAAATCGACTTTTTCTTGGGGGATCGGCGGGGTGAAATGGTTTTCCTCGGTGCAGGGGATGTAGACGATTCCCTCATAATAGCCCCGGCTGTCGGCCTCGCCGGTGCGGCCCACCATGACGTTGGTGTCGTTGTAGACCGGATAGACCGGATCTCCGATGGCCACCTTGTTGCCGAGGTCGAAAATATCGAGGATGTTGGCGCAGTCGCACTTGGAGCCGTCGGAAATGAAAATCTCCGAACGCTTGAGATTAACCCCCCGGGGCTTGAAGGCGTTATCAATAATGGCGTCGATCAGCCAATCGTAGCCCTGCTCGGGCCCATAGCCCATAAAGCTCTCGACCCGGGTCAGATCATCCACCCCCCGGTGAAAGGCCTCGATCACCGCCGGGGCCAGGGGGCGGGTGACGTCGCCGATGCCCAGACGAATGACCTTGGCCTGGGGGTTGGCCTCGGTAAAGGCCTTGATCCGGCGGCCGATTTCCGGAAAAAGGTAACCGGCCTTGAGTTTGAGATAATTGTCGTTGATCCGTGCCATCTAAAAAATTCCTCCCTTAGAAGATTGAGCTTCAATTTTATTCTGCTGCAAATGGGAGCCCCTTTGGGGCGACAAAGGTGACCCGGCCCCGGCAATCCGGTCCGGCCCGGGGCAAAAAGACCTTTGCAAATTTGACAAAGTTGTTGAAAACCGGCCCTTACCATAAAGGCCCCGCTTTTTCCTGTCAAGCCGGGGCCGCTTGCCGCCGGCCAGGCTTGCATCAACCCGCGGAGCGGCCGAGCTTCTTCCTAGAAGGCCATGCCAAGGCTGAAATGAACCACGAAATCAGGCTCATGCCGGTCAGGCCGCCGGTCGGGGTTGAAGGCGAAATCAAGGCGGGCCGGGCCCACCGGCAGCAGGTACTGGAAGCCTACCCCCAGAGCCGGGCGGAAATCCTTGAGATAATCGCTCATGGTGGCCCTGATCACCTCGGAGCGGCTTTCCGCCGCCTCCTTGCCCTCTTCGGCCCGGGAAAGGTTGGGGGCCAGGTTGCCGTAATCGGCAAAGAGCGACACGGCCAGGTTCTCACCCAGGCGCCGGCGCAACTCGATGCTCAAAATGTTGAAGGCCATCCCGCCCACCGGCTGATTGTCGAGATCCTTGGGACCAAGCTGCCCTTCGCGGAAACTGCGGACCGACCTTTCTCCCCCGTTGAAAAAGCGTTCGCCGAGAGGAATGGTGATCTGATCCCGGCCCGGCAGGATCAGGCCGGTATCGGCCCGCAGGCCCAGGGTATAAAGCGGCGAAAGGGGGATGAAGCGGCGCAGGCCGCCGGTGAAGCGGTAAAAGGCCAGATCGCTGCCCAGAACGGCGTCGGCTGTTTCCACCGCGCCGTAGGCCCGTTGGCCGCGGCTGGGGAAAAAGATGTCGTCGCGGGTATCCCGGCTGAGCTGGAACTTGATGCTGGCGATATTGTAGGAACTTTCCAGGCTTTCGCTGGCGATGTCGGCCTCGATTTTGCCGATATTGCTGCGGCGGATCTGGTAGCCCAGGGAGGCGGTCATGGCCTGGCGCAGATCCCGGGAGAAAAGCGCCCCCAGGCCCAGCTCGCTGCGGGTGAAGGAGGGCTCTTCGCGGACCCGGTAATAGAGGGGGAAATCGGCGCTGATGCGGCTTTCCAGCAGCCAGGGATCGGTAATCCCGGCCAGCACTTCGGCCCCTTTGAGCGAGCCGCCGGTCTCCAGGCGGAAGACCCGGCCGTGGCCGAAAAGGTTGCGATTGGTAAAACCGGCCCGAAGCCGCAGCATTTCATATGATCCCCAGCCGCCGGCGAGAAACAGTTCCCGCGAGCCGGCTTCATCCACCCGGACCAGCAGCTTGCGTTTTACCGGCTGGTCTTCATCCGGCAGGATCGCCGGCGGCGGTTCGGCTGGATCATCCAGCGGCGCCAAACTGAGATCGATCCGGGTGAACAGGCGGCTGCGGTAGAGTTCGTTGAAAGACTGGCGGCGGGCGCTGTCGCGATAGATATCACCGGGCTTGAAGGCCAGCCGTTGCCGGATGAAGCGGCTGGAAACATGCTGGTTGCCCTGGATTTCGATTTCCGCAATCTCTACCAGAGGACCACTGGCCAATTCGGCCTGGAGGATGATTTCCCCCGGCTTTTCTCCCGGCAGATCGTCAACCTGGACCCGGGCTTCGGGGTAGCCCGTCTGGTGGAACGCCTCCAGCAGCCGGCTCCGCAGCACCAGTTTGCGGCGGGTGAAATAGGGTTGGCCGGTCAGTTCGGCCTCGGCTGCCAGCAGGGCCCGGTCAATGGCCGGAGCGGCGCCGGCGGGCGGTTCGTCCGCGAGCTGGACGGCGACAATCACCTGGCGCAGGCCTTCACTGAGGCTGATCGGGATATCCACCCGTGCTTGGGCTGCCTGTTGGGGCTCCTCGGGAGTGAAACGCCATTCGCCGATCTCGATCCCGATATCACGATAACCTTCGTTGAGATAAAGCTCCCGGATCAGGCCCACCGCCTGGTTGAGTCGGCTCTCGACGAAGGGCAGGGGACCGGTCCCGTTTTCCCCCCGCAGGGCGTTTTCCACCAGGTCGGTCAGCTCCCGGTCGGTAAAAACGGTATTGCCTCTGAATTCGAGCGCTCCCACCAGAACCCGCGGCCCTTCGTGGATCAGGAAATCGACCTGGTGGGCGTCCGCGGTGCTTTCCAGGCGGTACTCCACTTCCGCGAAGTGGTAACCGGCTCGGCGGTAGGCCAATTGCATCAGGTAGGCGGCGTCATCGATGGCCGGTCGGCGGCCCAGGCGGCTGAAGGCGGCCAGATCTTCGGCGGCCGCGGCCCGCAGCCGGGCCTCGCCGAGGGCGGTGTTGCCCTGAAAGCGCAGCACCACCGTCGGGCCGGCCTGTTCCTGCTCGGGTTCGGCGGCCCAGGCCTGGTCGGGCCGGGGTCCGGAGCCCGGGAACAGGCCCAAAACCAGGAGCAGAAAGCCCAGCCGCCATAATTTAGCGGAAGCGGAAAACAATTTTGACTCCCACGTTGAAGTCATCGTAAACATCCTTTTCCCCGGTGATGAAAAGGCGGTCGCCGGCCCGGAAAAGATCGTCGACCAGCCGCAGCTCGGCCTCGATGGTTTCATCGCCGGCCCGGGTGATATCCCTCCCCACTTCGAGATGGAAGCGTTCCAGGATCGACTCGTCGCTGGGCGGCTCATCGCCGTGGAAGAGGCCGGCCAGCAGGCCTCGGCCCAGGTAGAGA
>NZ_JBIPKI010000039.1:0-24652 GCF_044068515.1 Desulfurivibrio nitratireducens | reverse complement strand
CGGTCCGGGTGGTCGTTTGCCTGGCAGCTCTTTCCGCGCTTGACAGCGGAGCCAATCCTGCTATTTTGCTCAGCCATGAGAACAATTCAATTTCTGCCGGACAAAGTCTCCATCGAGGTGGAGGAGGGGGAAAACCTGCTGGCCGCGGCCGCCAAGGCGGGGGTCTATATCAACGCCTATTGCGGCGGTGACGGGGTTTGCGGCAAGTGCAAGGTAAGGATCGAATCCGGCGAGGTCGAATCGGCCAAGGCCCGGCTCAAGGACGACGACTACGCCGCCGGCACCCGGCTGGCCTGCCAGAGTAAGGTCAAAAGCGATCTGGTGGTGCGGATTCCGGAAACGACCGGCAAGGACGGCAAGGCCCTCAAGCGCAAGCCCGTAACCACCCGGGCCATCTCGGCCCGCTCCCTGGATAAGCTCACCGGCACCTGGCAGTTGGACCCCCCGGTGGAAAAGCGTTTTCTCAAGTTGGAGCCTCCCACCAAGGAAGACAACGTCCCCGATCTCCAGCGGCTGATGCGGGCCATCCGCCAGCGCTGCCACGACTGCAAGGATCCCACCTACGACCATCCCGAACTGCTCAAGGACCTGCCCTTCACCCTGCGGGAGGCCGACTGGCAGGTAACCCTGATCCTGCTGAAGGGCCGGCGGGCCGAGGAACCGGACCGGATCATCGCGGTGGAGCCCGGCGATACCACCAGCAAGCTCTATGGGCTGGCGGTGGACATCGGCACCACCACGGTCTGCGGGGTGCTGATCGACCTCAACTCCGGCCAGGTCATCGCCGAGGCCTCGGCCTACAACGATCAGATCGCCTACGGCGAGGACGTGATTTCCCGGATCGTCTATTCCCAGCGCCCGGACGGCTTGCGGACCCTGCAGGCCAAGGTGGTCCGCACCATCAATACCATCATCGAAACGGTCTGCAAGACGATGGTGATCAGCCCCAGCGACATCAGCTACATCATGGCCGCCGGCAATACCATCATGAGCCATCTGCTGCTGGGCCTGGACCCCAAGTTCATCCGGGAATCACCCTATGTTCCCACCTGCAGCCATTTCCCTTTGACCCGGGCCGCTCAGCTCGGCGTTTATGCCCACCCCTCGGTCCGGCTCTTTCTCTACCCGGCGGTTTCCAGTTATGTCGGCGGGGATATCATCGCCGGGGTCCACGCCTGCCGGATGTACAAAAGTCCCGAACTGACCCTGTTTATCGATATCGGGACCAACGGCGAAATCGTGGTGGGCAACGAGGAATGGATGGTCTGCGCCGCCTGCTCGGCCGGGCCGGCCTTCGAGGGGGGCGGCATCCGCCACGGGATGCGGGCCAACTCGGGGGCGATTGAAAACTTCAATATCCACCCGGAAACCCTGGAGCCGATGATCATCACCATCGACCGGATCAAACCCTGCGGCATCTGCGGCTCGGGCCTGATCGCCATTGTCGCCGAGTTGCTGGCCGCCGGGGTCATCGACCAGCAGGGCAAGTTCAACCGCAAGCTGGAGCACCCCCGGATCCGGCAGGGCGAGGACGGCCGCGAGTATGTCCTGGCCTGGGGCAAAGACGCCCTGCTGGGCGAGGATGTGGTGATCAGCGAAGTGGATCTCGACAACCTGATCCGGGCCAAGGGTGCCATGTACGCGGGCTATCTGACCCTGCTGGAGTCGGTGGGCATGGGCTTCGAGGATCTTGACCGGGTGATCCTGGCCGGCAATTTCGGGGCCTACATCGATCTCGAACGGGCCATCACCATCGGGCTGCTGCCCGATATCGACCGGGAACGCTTTTACTACCTGGGCAACGGCTCCATGCTGGGCTGCCGGATCAGCCTCTGCGACAACCAGCGCTTCCGGGAGCGGATGATCGTGAACAACCTGATCACCAACCTGGAGCTGGCGGAAAACGCCCGTTTCATGGACCACTACATGGCCGCCCTCTTCCTGCCCCATACCGATATGAGTCTTTTCCCCTCGGTCCGCGACAAGCTGGGTTGAGCCCCGGGCGCCCCTTAATGCCGCCCCCCGCGCCACCATGACGAATTCACCCAATAACTGGCGGCAATGGCAACGCCAACTGGTCCGGGAGCATGAACAGCTCTCGGCCTATTATGGTCTCAAACTGCCCACCCCCCTGCTGGTGATCGGCGCCGCCGCCGGCCGGGCCGGTTCCTGGCGCGCGGAGCCCGGGCCGGGAGTGCTGGAGATCGCCGCCTGGCTTATTGGCCGGCACGGCTGGGACGTGGTTCTGGAGGTGCTCAAACACGAAATGAGCCACCAGTACGTGGCCCAGGTCATGGGCCGCGGCCACGAGCCCCCCCATGGCCCGGCCTTCCAGGAGGCCTGCCGCCGGCTGGGGGTTCACCCCCTCTTCCGCCGGGCCCAGAGTGAAATTCCCCGCCTGCTGCCGGGCAACCGCTCCCCTGCCTCCGCCACCCTCCCGGTAATGGCCAAAATCGAGAAACTGCTGGCCCTGGCGGCCAGCGCCAACGAGCATGAAGCCACCCTGGCCATGGCCAAGGCCGGCGACCTGATGCGGCGCCACAACCTGGAACGGCTGGCTGACCCGGCTGGCCAAAACCCGGTCGCGGCAGCTTACGATTACCTGGTCATCAGCACCGGCCGGCGGCGGCGGCCGCCCCATCACGCCCACCTGGCCGCCATCCTGCAGGATTTCTTCTACGTCAAAACCATCAGCTACCCGCTTTACGATTCCCGCCACGACCAGTGCCACCAGGTCCTGGAACTGCTGGGCGCCAGGGAGAACCTGGCGGTGGCCGAATACGTTTATCAGTTTTTGGCCGGCCAACTGCCCCGCCTCTGGCAACGCTACCGGTTGGAGGGTGGGGCCCCGGGACGGGCCAGGAACTCCTACTATATCGGCGTCCTCAACGGGTTCCGGGAAAAACTGCGGCAACAGGAAACCACCCGCGGCGGCCGGGAACTGACCCTGGAGGCGATGGCCGATCAGGGGTGGTCAGCCCCTGGCGCCAACGCCACCTGCAGCAGCCTGGTTTGCGCCGGCGACCGCGGCCTGCAGGAATTCCTGGCCGCGCGCTATCCCCGCCTCCGCAAGATCCGGGGCAAGGGAACCCGCCTTTACGCCGACACCTACCAGGCCGGCCGAGCCGAAGGGCGCAAGATCGTGATTCGCAAGGGCATTAAGGAGCGCCAGGGCAACCGGGGCAAGTTGCTGCCTTGATCGGGCCGAGTCCCCCAGGCGGCGACCGACAGGACCCGGGTCAGGACAAACAGGGAAGGGGCGGGATCGCTTGGCCAACCCGGAGCGTTTAACCGGGGAGGTAGAGGGAAGTGATCCTCAGCAGTAGCGCATCCGCTGGAGAATTTTTTCCGCCATGGCGGCAATTCCGGTCCCCAGGAAATGGAGCATCTCCGGATTGCTGTTCTGTTCGGCGCTGCGGTCGAAGGAAATCCGCAGGGATGAGGCCAGGCCCTCTTCCGGCGGCTGATAGGCGAGGCGGAAGGGGACCAGGGGCAGGGGGTGGAGCAGAATAACCCGCCCGTTTTCCGGCTTGACCGAAATTTCCCGGGCGGCGAACATGCTCAGCATGGCAAAAAAATCATCGCCGTACTCATCGGCCAGCCGGCGCAGCGGCTCTTCGCAGCGCTTGGCGAACAGGGGCGCCGCGGCCTGGCCGCCGGCCAGGGCGGACAGGGGCAACCACTCTCCCTTAATCGCCGCCCCCCGGCAGACCAGGAGATAGCGCAGCAGAGGCAGCTGCACCCAGGCGTTGACATGACAATCGGAATCAAGCCGGCCGGTTCGATCAATAAAAAAATCCTTGCCCAGACAAGTCACCGCCAGCCGCTCCCCCTGCAAGCGCGCCCCGATCCGCGGGGCCAGGGCGGCAAAATCCAGCTTGGCCACCTCCTGCCGCAGTTCGAGGGCCGCTGCTTCCTGCTCCTGGTCCAGGCTCCGCCGGGGCTGCAATTCGGCCTCCAGCCGGGCCAGGGTGGCCGGCTCCAGGCAGGGACAGGCGTCCAGCCGCTTGCTCCCCCGGATCACCGCCGCCGCAAAAGCCATGCAGGAAGGCAGCAGGCAGCGGCCGCAATTATCCCGCGGCAGCAATTTGTACAGTTCGTAAGGATTATTCTGAATGCTCATCGGCAAATCCGCTCCCGCTAATGGTCTCGATTCCCGGCTGAATATAGTGAGCTGGCCGGCGAAAGTCAAACCAGCCGGGGCAGATCCCGGTTAAGCCACCGGCCCCCGGTGGCCGCCTGCGCAGCTTTTTGCCTGGTTTCCTGCTTTTTTTTCCGGTAGATTAACTTAAGTCTTTGCCTATTGTTGTCAACTTCGCCGCCGGCGGGCCCTGAGGGCCATACTTTGTTACCCGGATCGATCCCATGCAGGATATCAAGGAAACCGTTCAAGAGGTCTTTTACGCGGTGCTGCCGATTACGGCGGTGGTGTTTGTCCTCCAGTTCACCCTGATCTGGTTGCCGCTGGCGACGTTTTTCCAGTTTCTGGTGGGGCTGGTCATGGTCACGGTGGGCCTGACCCTCTTTTTATGGGGCGTGCAGGTGGCGATGCTGCCCATCGGCGAAATGATCGGGGCCTCCCTGCCCAAGATGGGCAAGGCTTGGCTGGTGGTGTTTTTCGGGATTCTCCTGGGTTTTGCCGCCACCGTGGCCGAGCCGGATGTCCGGGTGCTGGCCATGCAGGTGGACCAGGTTTCCGGCGGCGATATCTCGAAAAATCTGCTGATTTACACCGTCGCCGCCGGAGTCGCCTTTTTCGTCGGGCTGGCCATGCTGCGCATCATCCTGAGCATCCCCATCACCTATCTGCTGGTGACGGGCTATGCCCTGGTTTTTTTGCTGGCCGCATTCACCCCGAACCATTTCGTGCCGGTCTCCTTTGACGCCGGCGGAGTGACCACCGGGCCCATGACGGTGCCCTTCATCCTGGCCCTGGGGGTCGGGGTGGCCTCGGTCCTGGGGGGCAAAACCGCCTCCGCCGACGGTTTCGGCCTGGTGGCCCTGGCTTCCATCGGGCCGATTCTGGCGGTTATGCTGCTGGGTATTTTCTATGGCTAGGCCCGAAAGCGGCAACAGCGCAGCCTTGACTGGCGGGATGGACCACGGAGGGGCCGTTTCTTGAATATCAAGGTTTTTGCCGGGTTCGGGCATGTCATGCTGGAGGTCGGGGTGGCCCTGGTCCCCCTGCTGGCCTTTTTTCTTTTTTTCCAGTTTTTCGTCCTTCGCCTGCCCGCGGCCCAGCTGTTGAATATTCTCAAGGGTCTGGTGCCCACCTTTTTCGGCCTGGCCCTCTTTCTCCAGGGAGTCAAGATCGGCTTTTTCCCGGTGGGCACCGAAATGGGGGCTAAGCTGGCCGAACTGCATCACAACTGGCTGTTGATCCCCGTCGGCTTCCTGCTGGGTTTTGTCGCCACCTTTGCCGAACCGGCGGTGCGGATCCTCAACCTGGAAGTGGAGAAGACCTCCAGCGGCTCCATCCCCCAGAAAGTGATGCTGTACACCCTCTCCATCGGGGTGGCCGTCTCCATCGCCGTCTCCATGGCCCGGATGCTGCTGGGCATTCCCCTCTGGTATATCATCATCCCCGGCTACCTCATCGCCCTGATCCTGATCCGCTATTCCCGCCAGAACTTCACCGCCATCGCCTTCGATTCCGGCGGGGTGGCCACCGGCCCGATGACCGTAACCTTCATCATGGCCGTTTCGGTGGGAGCGGCGGGGGTGCTGGAGGGCCGCGACCCCCTGCTCGACGGCTTCGGCATGATCACCCTGGTGGCCCTGGCCCCCATTCTGGCCGTACTGATATTGGGCTTGTTATTCAACCGCAAACCACGAGACCAGTCATGAATGTGATTTCCTGTTATAAAATAATGATCACCGTGGTCAACAAAGGCAAGGCCCGCAAGGTCGTTGAAGCCTCCCGGCGGGCCGGAGCCGAAGGGGGGACTACCTTTCTGGGCAAGGGTACCGGAATTTACGAGAAAAAGTTTTTTGGCATCCCGGTCAGCCAGGACAAGGAGATAATTTTCACCCTTTATCCCGATAAAATCGGCGAGGAACTGTTCAATGAGGTAACCACGGCGGGCAATCTGCGGGAAACCGGTCAGGGCATCGCCTTTGTCATCGACGTGCGAGACCTGATCGGGATCGCCCATTTCTGCGACCTCGAGGCCATGAAGAGGCATAAAATGAAAGAAAAAAGCGGTTATGAGTTGATTGTCACCATCGTCAACAAAGGCAACGCCGAAACAGTGGTAACCGCCAGCAAACGGGCCGGGGCCGAAGGGGGCACCATCCTCTTCGGCCGGGGCACCGGCATTCATGAAAAGGCGACCCTCTTTTCGATTCCCATCGAACCGGAAAAAGAGGTGATCCTGACCCTGATCAGCGCGGAGAAAACCGCGGCGGTTCTGCAGGCCATCCGCGAAGACACCTGCCTGGACGAACCGGGGATGGGAATCGCCTTTGTCCTGCCGGTGGAGCGAACCTCGGGCATCAAGCGCCTGGAAGATCCAACCGCCACCGGCTGTTAAAATTCCCGCGGACGATGCTGTTGCCCATTTGCTTGACATACGGGGCAGATAGGGCTATTTTCATCGGGTTGTCCGATATAGTTCATCTTTCCGGCTATTAAGATGTCAAGATTCGGACGCCCGGCCGCCGCGGTCGGACGCATCCGATCATTTTTTTTTGCACTTTTTTGTTAATTTTCTATTTTATTACCGCACACAAGGAGGGAAGAAATGATCAAGGTACAGGCAATTGCCGAGAGCATCAACATCATGGGGAAGCGGAGCGGGAACGCGATGAAGGAGCGCAACCCCGGCCCGATTCAGGAAATGGCCAAGGAAGAAGCCGCCGCCGGGGCGTCCTATCTTGACCTCAACATCGGCCCGGCCCGCAAGGACGGCACCGAGTTGATGCCCTGGGTGGTTGAGACCGTGGAAGCGGTCACCCCCGTGCCGCTCTGCCTTGACACCACCAACACCGCCGCCATGGCCGCGGGGTTTGCCGCCCTGAAGAACAAGCAAGCGGCCATCATGAATTCGATCTCGGCTCAGCCGGAGCGCATGGAAAAACTGATCCCGGTGGCCGCCGAAGCCGGCTGCAACGTGATCGCCCTGCTCTGGGGCCCCGACGGCATGCCCCGGGACTCCAACGAGCGCGCCGCCATGGCCGTCGACCTGATGATGGCCCTGGCCGAGGCCGGGATTCCCAACGAAAAGATGCTCTTTGATCCCATCGGCACCCCGATCACCCTGGGGGCCGACCAGATCAATTCCGGCCTGGAATTCATGAGCATGCTCCAGGAGATTGCTCCGGGGGCCGGTTCCACCGTGGGACTTTCCAACGTCTCCAACGGGGTGGCCGAGCACCTGCGCAAGTACCTGGATCGGACCTACCTGATCATGCTGATGAAGTACGGCATCACCACCGCCATCGTCAACTCCTACGACGCCGAACTGATGGCGATCTGCAAGGGCGAGCGCCAGGAGCTGGTGGAGATGGTCCACGGGATGATGGACGGCACCGATCCCGATCCCGCCGCTCTTTCCGGCACCGCCCTCGAACATTACAAGACCTACAAGGTGCTCTCCGGCCAGAACGTCTTTTCCGAATCCTGGCTGGAGCTTTAACCCGGACCCGCCGCCCGGCCGGCGGCAGGGAACCGGCAAGGGGCGGGGAAGAAGCGACCGGCGGCTCTTCCTTGCCCCCTTTTTAATTGGCCCTCCCGCCCGGTTTTGCCGGCCGGGAGGGCGGTTTGTCCTGCTGACCATTATGGCGGATATCGCTTCTCACCATATGATCCATGGGCACCTGGAGGATTTCCTCACCGGGGAGACCCTGGTGGATACCGATGACGAGCGCTACCGGCAGCAGTTGGCCCGGCTGCTGGTAACGAAGAAGGGTTTTGCCAAAAGCGAGATCGAACCGCGGCTGGTGATCGAAACCCTGTTCGCCGGCTGCTTCGTCAGTTCGAAAATCGATTTCGTGGTCAAGCTCAACGGCCGGAGGGTAATGCTGCTGCGCTACGGTCCCGGCTCCCTGGTTACCCGCCAGCGCCCGGCCCTGGCCGCCGCCCGGGTTCTCGACCCAGGCCAGATCATCCCCCTGGCCGTGGTCAGCAACGGCCAGGACGCCGAAGTGCTGGAGAGCCGCAGCGGCAAGGTGCTGGCCCAGGGGCTGGCCGCCATTCCCGACCGTCCCGCTCTGCTGGCCATGATGGCGGACCTGGATTTCAGCCCCCTGGCGGAGTCCCGCCGGGAGCGGGAGTTGCGGATTCTCAACGCCTTCGATGTGGAGGTGTGCTGCGCCGGGGGGCCCTGCCCCCTCCCCAACGCCCCCGAGGGGTAGTAAAACGCTGGTCAGCACCGCATCTTTGGGCGATCGGTCCGGCTTGCGTAGGCGGGCTACGCGGCGCCGGGCCGCTTGCCCAAATCTGCGGCACTGACCAGCGTTTTACCCGGTATTAGCGCCATTTTAGGGCGATCAAGGCCAGATTGCGGAGGCGGGTTGTGCGGTGCCGGACCGCTTGCCCACGCTGGGGCAACGGGCCTTGCGCCCTGATAAAGTTTTAGCCTTTGTATATCGTTTTTTTTGTAAAACCAGGTAGGTATCGGTAATTGAATTTAGGAGTTTTTTGCCATGAGCAGTCAAAAGCCTTGGAGTAAGGAAAGCTGGCGGAACTTTCCCGCCCTGCAGCAGCCCAACTGGCCCGACCAGCAGGCCTACCAGGAAGCCCTGGCCACCCTTTCCCAATTGCCGCCCCTGGTTTTCGCCGGGGAGATTCGGGATCTGAAAAAGCAACTGGCCATGGCCTCCCGGGGAGAGGCCTTTCTCCTCCAGGGCGGCGATTGCGCCGAGAGCTTCTCCCTCTGCACCGCCCCGGTGGTGCGGGAGCTGCTCAAGGTTATTCTCCAGATGACCGTGATTCTCGGCTATGCCGGCGGCAAGCCGGTGGTCAAGGTTGGGCGAATGGCCGGCCAGTACGCCAAGCCGCGCTCGGCCGATACCGAAATGGTCAATGGGGTGGAGTTGCCCAGCTACCGGGGGGACATGGTCAACAGCAGCGAACCGACTCCGGAAGCGCGCCGGCCCGATCCCCAGCGGCTGGTCAAGGGCTATTTCCTGGCCTGCGCAACCATGAACATCCTTCGGGCCTTCACCCGGGGCGGCTATGCCGCCCTCGACCGGGTCCATGCCTGGAACAACGAATTCGTCAAGAATTCACCCCATGGCCAGATGTATGAAAAGCTGGCCCGCCAAATCGAACAGGCCATCAACTTCATGCGGGTAGTGGGGCTGGACACCAACATCCCCCAGCTCACCCAGGCCAGTTTTTTCACCTCCCACGAGGCCTTGCTGCTGGGCTACGAAGAGTCCCTGACCCGTCAGGATTCCACTACCGGCGACTGGTACGACTGCTCGGCCCACATGCTTTGGATCGGCGAACGTACCCGCCAGGTGGAGGGAGCCCACGTCGAATTTTTCCGGGGCGTCCACAATCCCATCGGGGTTAAGATCGGCCCCAATCATGATATCGACAACGTCAAACGCCTGATCAGCACCCTGAACCCCGAAAACGAACCGGGCAAGCTGACCCTGATTACCCGGTTCGGCATCAAGAAGATTGCCGAAGGGCTGACCCCACTGGTCCGCTCCCTCAAGGAGGAAGGGTTCAACCTGGTTTGGAGTTGTGACCCCATGCACGGCAATACCTATACTTCCGCCAGCGGCCTCAAGACCCGCAACTTCATCAATATTCTCGAGGAAATCCGGGCCTTTTTCGAAATCCACTGGCAGGAAGGGACGGTGCCCGGCGGGGTGCATTTTGAAATGACCGGAGCCGATGTCACCGAGTGCGTCGGGGGTGGCCGCGACATCCTCGATCAACAATTGGGACAAAGATACATGACCATGTGCGACCCCCGCCTCAACGCCGAGCAAAGCCTGGAACTGGCCTTCCAGATCGCCGAGTTGCTGCGGAGCTGATCAGGGCAGATTCTGCCCAAAGTCGCGGAAAAGCGGTTGTTCTTTGGCTGGCGGTGTTATAGGATTAGCCTGACGGGGTGAAGACCCGGGGAACTTCCCGGCCCGGGCCGACAGCACCTGCCGGCCCCCGCTTCCCCAGCAACCACGGAGGTGGATTCCATGTCCCTGCTTAAACAGCTCTGGATCGCCGTTGCCGTGATCATGGTCCTGGCCTTCGGCGGCAGTTTCGTGGTCAGCACCCTGTCAGCCCAGAACTATCTGAACCAGCAGCTCTACCTGAAAAACCTCGATAACGCCAACTCCCTGGCCCTTTCCATGTCCCAGGTCGCCGATGATCCGGTCATGGTGGAGCTGCTGCTCAGCGCCCAGTTTGACAGCGGCCATTATCAGTTCATTCGCCTGACCGATCCCAACGGCGCGCTTATCGTCGAGCGCCGCAACCCGCCCATTAAGGCCGGGGCGCCACCCTGGTTCCAGCGCCTCGTTCCTCTTCAGGCTCCGCCGGGAGTTGCCCAGGTCCAGGCGGGCTGGCTGCAGTTCGGCACCCTCACCCTGCAAAGCCACAGCAAGTTCGCCTACGAGGCTCTCTGGCAGGGAACCCTCCGGTTGTTGCTCTGGTTTGCCGCCGGAGCGGCCATAGTCGGCTTTATCGGTTCCCTGGCCATCAAATCGCTAACCCGGCCCCTGGGCGATGTCGTCGCCCAGGCCCAGGCCATCGGGGAGCGCCGCTTTATCAGCATCCCGCTCCCGCGGACCCAGGAACTGCGGCGGGTGGTCAACGCCATGAACGGCCTGGCCAACCGGATTAAAACCATGCTGGCCGAAGAGACCGCCCGGCTGGAAATCCTGCGCCGCCAGAACGAACACGACCCCTTGACCGGCCTGCTCCAACGGGAACCTTTTCTCCGCCGGGCCGAAGCTCTGCTCGGCCGCGATGACGCCAGCGCGGCCGGAGTGCTGATCATCGCCCGCTTTGCCCACCTGGCCGAAACCAACCAGCAACTGGGCCGGCCCCTGACCGATCAGTTGCTCCGGCGCCTCGGCGAAAAGCTCTCGCAACTGACCACCGTCCATCCGGACTGGCTGGCCGGCCGGCTCAACGGCTCGGATTTTGCCCTGCTGGCCCCCGGCAAAGCGGATACGACCCTCGACCTGGCCCGGCAAGTGGCCGGGGAACTTCACCTGGCCGTTGACGACGCCAATATCGGCGGCGAACGCCGGTTGCCGCTCGGAGCAACCGCCCTGGATCCGGGTGAATCTCTCTCGCAACTGCTGGCCCGGGTTGATTCCGCCCTGGTGGCCGCCGAAAACGACGTAATCGAATCGGTGCAGGTGGCCAACAAGTATGATGCCGCCCCACCCTTCAGCGATCTCGACGCCTGGCGGGCCGCCCTGAGCGGGGCCCTGGCCGCCGATGCCCTCAAGCTGGCCGAATATGCGGTGGTTGACCGTAACGGTGACCTGCTGCACCTGGAGGCTCCGGTGCGGCTTTTAATCGGTGGTGAATGGCTGCCGGCCGGGGTGATCATGTGCTGGGCCGCCCGGCTGGGCCTGATGCCCCGGCTCGACGGCAAAGTGGCGGCCCGGGCTTTGGAGGAAATCGGACGGCGCGACCAGGACCTGGGTATCAATATCTCGGCGGAGTCTCTCTGCGACCAGCATTTTCAAGCTGCCCTGCTGGAGATGCTGCGGCGTAAACCGGAAGCCGCCGCCCGCCTTTGGCTGGAAATTCCGGAAGCCGGCGCCTTTCGGCATCTCAAGGAATTTCGGGCTCTGTGCCTGGCGGTCAAGCCCTTGGGCGTCAAAGTGGGGCTCGAACATGTGGGCCACCAGTTCTCCCGGATCGGCGACCTGCACGATCTGGGCCTGGACTACATCAAAATCGACGCCTCTTTTATCCGAGATATCGACACCCACCCCGGCAGGCAGGCATTTCTCCGTGGAGTGTGCATGATCGCCCACTCCATCGGCCTGACCACCATTGCCGAAGGGGTGCGGCAGCCGGCGGAAGCCGAAATTCTCCCCCATCTGGGCCTGGACGGCATGACCGGACCGGCGATCAACCAGCCATAAAAAAAGGGGGACGACCTTAAAAAGTTATCTTTTTAAGGTCGTCCCCCGACTTCGCAACACCGGCGGCCGGCCGGCGCCGGTTATTCAACCATGGTTACCGCTTCCACCCGGCGATTGCGGCTGCGCCCCTCGCGGGTGTCATTGTCGGCGATGGGCTGGGTCAGCCCGTAACCCACGGCATTGAGCCGCTCGGCATCAACCCCGTGCTCCACCAGGCTGTTGGCAACCGCCTCGGCCCGAGCCTGGGAAAGCCGCAGGTTATAGTCAGCCGGACCAATATTGTCGGTATGGCCTTCAATGGTCAGCTTGAGGTTCGGATGCTCGACGAGAAAGGCGGCCAACTGGGCGATTTCTCCTTCATATTGCGGCAAAACTTCCGCCGAGTCGAAGGGAAACTCCACCTTGATCCGATAGGGAATGCCTTCCAGCAGCACGGCCGGAGCAGGCGCGGCCACCGGCGCCACTACCACCGGGGCAGGCTCCGGCCGGACAAACGCTACTCTTTCCACCGCCTCCGCCGGACAGATGATATCGGGATCGACGCTGGTGCGGTCCTGGCCGATATCGCTTGCGGTCGGCAGGGCTTCCCGGCTTACCCCCATAGCCTGGAGGAGGCGGCCCATGGCGGCCAGGGTCCGGGCGTGGGCCAGGGCGTAATCGTGGCTGGCGTGCACATAAGCACGCCGGGCTTCGAAATACTCGTTTTCCGTATCCAGCAGGTCGAGCAGAGTCCGCTGGCCGATATCGAACTGATCCCGGTAAGCCTCGCGAGCCTTGCCCGAGGAGAGCTGGTGTTCTTCCAGGTAGCGAAGCTGTTCTTCCAGGCGCTCCATGTCGTTGAAGGCGATGGTCAGGGTCTGGCGCAGGTCCCGGCACTCTTTTTCGCGCAGGCTCTTGGCCACGCTCAGCTGCTGCAGGAACTGGCGCTGGGCGGCCCGGTCCGAGCCGCCGGCAAAGAGGTTGTAGCTCAAAACCACCTCGGCGACGGTCTCATCCTTGCGACCCTCGATGGCATCCCAGCCCCGGCCGAACTTCTGGCGGGCCTGGAGATCAACCCGGGGATGAAAGGGGGCCCGGCGGGCCGCCGCGGCGGCCTCGGCGGAACGGACATTTTCCACCGCGGCGTTGAAGGAGGGGCTCTCCTGGAAGGCGAGGTGGAGAGCCTCGGGCAACTGGTCGGGGATTCCTTCGCTGACGATGTCGGCCGGGGCCAGATCCCGCGGCACCGAGCCGACCACCCGCAGGTAACGGGTGCTGACGTCATACAGGTTGCTGGTTTCGGTGACCCGGTTGGCCTCGGAAAGGGCCAGGCGGCCGGCGGCCTGCTCCAGGTCAACCCCGCGGCTGATCCCGGCCTGGACCCGCTCCTGGACCTTGTCGAAAACAGTCTGGTGCTCCATGTAGTTTTCCACGGTCAGTTCCTGCAACTCCCGGTAACGCAGCACGTCGAGGTAGGCGCGGATCGTCTCCAGGCCCACCCGCTCGGAAGCGGCCAGAACCTCGTAGTAGCGGACCAGCTTGGCATACTCCAGCCGGGCCACCTCGTTGCGGGTGGCGAAGCCGTCGTAAACCATCTGGCGCAGCGCCAGGGTCACGTGGCTGCGGCGGAAATCGTCATCGGGACGGTTGGCCCAGTCCCAGTGTTCCCAGCCCGTCCCGGCGGTGAGATCGAGGCGGGGGAAATAACCACCCCGGGCCACATCCTTCTCGTCCATGGAGGCCAGAAATGAGTACCAGGTCGCCTGGACCTCGGGATTTTCCGTAATCGCCTGCCGGACCGCGTCCGGCAAAGTGGTGGGTTCCTGAGCCTGGGCGGGCCCCCCGACCACCATTAAAAATGACAAAGCCAATAAACCTGTTTTGATCCGCATCTTCCCGACCTCTCTGATAAAAATTATTGTTTGAATAAAAGTGATCTGCCCGAGAAAAAACAGCCAATAAACCTGCGGTTATTCTCACTGGATCAGCTTCCTGAAGTCAAGGGATAAAATGCAGGCGACCGTAAAAAAAGCCGGCACCGATTTACCATTCGGGCAAGCTCTTGCCACCGCCAAATTCGAAGCAGCCGGCAGAAAAGTTGCGCCATCTTGCCGGCGGCGGCAGCAAGCCACCGAAGTTGGCCCATCAAGGCAGACTGATCACCATCGCCGCCGGGCTCAACTTTGACCTGTCTCCGCCCGGCAGGATACGTGTTGCGGCCCGAGCCGCTCTTGCGGTAGAATTCAAAAATGCTCTCAACTCAAGAAAATATGCCCCTTGTCAACCAGGGAAATATTTTTTCTTGGCCCTCCCGGAGCCAAGCTCCCCCGGCCGTGGCGGCCGGCCGGGGCCTGCCCCAAAGGCCGGGCCGACTGCTGCTCCCGGCCGGCTTGCTCCTGGTCTGCCTGCTGCTGTTCGGCGGTCTCGGCAGGGCGGCTCCCGATTTCGACCTCATGGCCCAACTGGCGGACCAGCGTTTCGGCCTGGAGGGGCGAAGGGCGGTCATCGAATGGCGGGATTTTCTGGCCGATGCGGCCGAGCTGGCCCCGGCGGAGCAACTGGGCGCGGTCAACGAATTCTTCAACCGGCGGATCAGCTTCGGGGATGATATCGACATCTGGGGCCAGGTCGATTACTGGGCCACCCCCATGGAAACCCTGGGCATGCGCCGCGGCGACTGCGAGGACTTCGCCATTGCCAAGTACGTCAGCCTCAAACTCCTGGGCCTGCCCGCGGAGAAGCTGCGCCTGATCTACGTCCGGGCCCGGATCGGCGGCAGCTACAGCCAGGTCTCCCAGGCCCACATGGTCCTGAGCTACTACCCCACCCCGACCAGCGAACCCCTGATCCTGGACAACCTGATCAGCGAAATCCGGCCCGCCGGACAACGGCCCGACCTGTTGCCGGTCTTCAGCTTTAATCTGGAGAGTCTGTGGGTCGGCGACGCCAGCGCCCCGGCGGCCGAAGCCACCGCGCGGCTGTCGCGCTGGCGCGACGTGGTGCAGCGGATGCGGGATGAGGGGCTGGCAAGCCTGGTTAAAAAGGAGGCGCCGGCTGAGAGCTAGAGCAGTTCGTCCTCTTTGCCTTCAGCCAGCAAATTGAGCGAGTTGAGGGAGGAGCGCAGGGAACGGCGCTCCATCAGCTTGGCCTGGGCGGCCTCGGGGAAATCGGTGAAGCGGATCAGGTCCCGGGCGATCAGCAGATCGATCAGGTCCTCCACCACCCGGGCCAGGCCCAGGTCGGTGGTGGCCAGGGAACCGCGGCCGCCGGCCAAGGTACCGGCAAAGGCAACCACTTCCGGGTGGTCCGGGGCCAGGGCTTGCCAGCCCTCCCCCTGCTCCTGCCGGCTGACGGCGTTGATCCGCCCGGCCTGGTCGCGTTTGGCGTAAATCATGGATGCCCCTGATTATGGCCCGCCCCGCCCAGCTTTGGGGGGGCGGGCCAAATGGTTTATATTTCCGAACCATCCGTTTTCAGGTTGGCGAGAATGTGCGTCACCAGATCGGCCTCGGAGAGGGCCACTCCCTCGAGGATAATGGTCTGGTTGAAGGAACCGGCCACGTTGCCGTTGGTGTCGATATTGATGGTCGTGTGACTGCCATCATTGCTGATGGAAATGTACTGGCTCAGGTTCTCCTCGGTCAGCCCGGGCAGCAGATCGCCCAGGGAAAGAACATCGCCCTCACCCAGATTGAAATCGGTCACCGTATCCACCGCCGGATTGGCTACCGTGCCCTGGTCACCCAACTGCCAGACGAAGGTATCGGCCCCAAGACCGCCGGTCAGAGTATCGCTGCCGGACCCGCCGATGATCACGTCGTCGCCGTCACCGCCGTAGAGGATATTATCCCGGCCATCGCCGATGATGGTGTCATCATGATCGGAACCGATGATATGGGGCGCCCCGTCGGCGGCATCGGCTTCAACCCCCGCAGCGGCTCCAGAAAAGTCCTGGGTCTCCGCCGGCAGCATGGTAACGCTGATCGAGCCGGTGGCCACATCGCCGTCGGCATCGACAATTTCGACCGGCACGGTGAAGTCGACCGGGACCGCCGGGTCGATGGTGGTGGTACCGAAATCACCGATCTTGAAGGTCTCGCCCCCGGCCCAATGATATTCGATGCTGCTGTAGCCGTCGGCGGTATAGGCGGAAATTGTGGTATCGGAAACCACCCCGGAAACCTCGGCTTCGTACCCGGTGCCTGCCTCGTCTACTACCAGTATGAATCGAACGGTGAAACTTTCTCCGCCCACGTTGACCACGGTTGGAGTCGCACTATAGCTGACCTTGGCACTTTCGCCATTGTAGCGAATGCCAATGGTGGTAATCGAATCCCGGACGCCATCGCCGACAATATTGTTATTATCGGTATCGCCAAGATCATCAAAGGCCTTGATTCGAATCGCCGACTCCTTGCTTCCGCCGGTAATACCGGTGAACTTGGCCGAGGCTCCGTTGACATTGTAATGGCCGTCAAAAGAGTGGAAATCTTTATCGGTCGAATTGGGGTCGTAAGTCTGGCCAGATTTAGGTTTCCCATCCAGGTTATAAACAAAGTCAACCCGCATGGCCTCGCCCTCGCCTACGGAGGAACCGCCTCCGACCCCGCCGGAGTTGGCATTGGTGTTGACCGTGCCCGCGCCGAATGGGGTCAGCAGCAGATCATTGTTGTCACCTTCAGGGTTCGGATTATAAAAGCCAGCCCAGTCGGTATTACCACCGACAAAGTTATAGGCCCCGTTGACCGTGAATTCGATGGTGGTCAGGCCGCCATCGACGACGCCGATCATCTCCACCGTGTAGGTGTCGTCATCGTCGAGGTTATGATTAAGGGTGATGGTAAAAATATCACCCGCTTGCTCGGTGTAACCGGTCAGAACCTGACCGTCGGCGGAAACAGAGTAGAGGATCGACTGGCCGCCGGCGGTCAGGCCGCTTTCGGTACCTTCGAGATCCGCCGAGAAGCGAACGGTTCCCGGTTGATCGGCGCCGATATTGTTGTCGATATCGCCGTCGATATCCAGCGACCTGGTGACCGTCGCCCCGGCCTCGTTGACCAGGTAGGCGGCTTTGGGAGTGAAGACCGTCGGCCCGTCATCGGTGAAGGAAATGTTGCCGCCCAGATCCAGGCTCTGGCTGGCAAAAGCCGTGTCGCCATCGCTATCGGTGATGGTGGCGGTGCCGGTCAGCACCACCAGCCCGGTGGCCAGGCCGATCTCGTCATCGGTATCACTGCCGGGGGCGCCATGGTCAATGGCCTGATACTGGGTCAGAGTCACCTCGCCGAAATCATCGGAGTTGGGATCATTGTCCACGCTCAGGCTGAAGACCGTGTTGGCCCCGGCGACATCATCCACATCAGTCGCCGTCGAACCCACAATCTCACCGTTGATCAGGTAAAGGTAGATGGAAGCATCGCCGCTGCTGAGACCTGAATCTGCCCCGTTTTCAACCCCGGTTGCCAGGCTCAGGGTATAGCTCCAATTGATCGAACCTGCAGCACCATCGGCACCGAAGCTCGTACTGTCGACATCGTAGGTAAAGGCCGCGGCAAAACCAGCGCTGTCGGTGCCGATGCCGCCGCCTACGGTGTCGGCATCGAAAGTGGTCAAGGGGATTCCACTGATATTACCCGCACTTACTTCGATGCTCGGAGCATCGTCGCCAAAGGCAATAACCGTACCCAGATCAATGCTCACCGTGTCGCTGGCCGTATCGCCGTCGGCATCGGTTACCGTGGCGGTGGCGCTCAGGCTGATCATCCCGGTCGGCAGCCCGATTACCTGGTCGGTATCAGTGTTGGGCCCGCCATGATCGATGGCGGCAAACTGGGTCATGGTGACCTCGCCGTCACTGTCCACGCTCAGGGTAAAGACGGTATTGTCCCCGTCTACATTATCGGCCTCATCCGCCGTTGAGCCCACGATCTCACCGTCTTTCAGGTAGAGATAAATGGTATCGCCACCGCTGTTCAGGCCGGAATCATTATCCGGGCCGATAAGCGACAGGGTATAGGAGTCTACCGTCACCTCTCCCGGCCCGTCCGCGCCATGGCTCTCGGCGACAGCGGCCAGGAAGGCGGCGCCAAAGCTCGCCGTCGCCACACTGGTGCCCTCATCGGTTTCGCTGGTTCCGCCGGTGACCTCGGCATCGGAAGTGAGCAGGCTGATGCCTTCGAGGTCCACCTCGTCGACATCGATATTGGGAGCATCGTCGCCAAAGGCAATAGCTCCGCTCAGATCGACGCTTACCGGCTGACTGACCGTATCGCCGTCGGCATCGGTGACCGTGGCGGTGGCGCTCAGGCTGATGGTTCCGGCCGGCAGCCCGATTACCTGGTCGGTATCAGTGTCGGGCGCGCCATGATCGATGGCGGCAAACTGGGTCAGGGTGACCTCGCCAGCCTCATCAACCGCAAGGGTGAAAACCAGGGTTTCTCCGGCCCAACCCTCGACCACACCAGCCTCGTTAACGCTCAGGATGATCGCCGTATCGCCGCTGGTCAGGCCGGAGGCGCCCTCGGCCGCGGTCACGGCCAGGGTATAGCCGTTCAAGGTAACCGTTCCCGGCCCGTCCGCTCCGAAGTCGGCATTAACCGCGGCTTGGAAGGCGGCACCAAAGCCCGCCGTCGCCACACTGGTGCCGTCGTCAGTCTCACTGGTGCCGCCGCTAACCTCGGCATCGCTGGTGGTCAGGATGATATCGCCGATCTCGACCGTCCCTACGTCAATCGTGGGGACATCGTCACCGAAGGCGATCCGGCCGCCCAGATCGATGCTCAGGGTCTCGCTGGCCGTGTCGCCGTCGGCGTCGGTTACGGTGGCCGTGGCGCTCAGGCTGATGGCGCCGGCGGGCAAACCGACTTCCTGGTCGGTCTCGCTGCCGGGAGCACCGTGATCGATGGGCCCGTGCTGGGTCAGGGTAACGGTACCGGCCTCATTCACCGCAATGGTGAAAACCAGTTCCCCATCGGCCCGGCCTTCCACCGCCCCGGCTGCGTTGACGCTCAGGATGATGGCCGTGCCGCCGCTGATCAGGCCGGAATTGGCGTTGGTCACCGTCAGGGTGTAGTTGTCGATTACCAGGCTGCCGGGACCATCGGCGCCGTAATCGGCCGTAACCGCCGCCGCGAAGGAGGCGGCAAAGCCGGCGCTGGCGCTGTCCACGATTTCGGCGTCGGAAGTAGCCAGGCTGATGGTGCCGGGATCGACGGCCCCGATCTCGAGACTGGGAACATCGTCCCAGACCACCACGGTGAGCTGAGCGGAAACGACATTGCCTTCCCCGTCGGTCACCGTGACGGTGATATTGACATCGAGGCTTTCGTCATTGGCCGGCTGGGCATGGTCCATCGCCTGCAGCAGGGTGAAGGTGTAGGTGCCGTCGGCATTGACCACCGCCTGCCAACTGTCGTCGTCGGCCGTCAGGGTGCCGGTCTCGGCGTTCCAGGTGGCGCCGGGAGCGGCAAGGGCCACCGAGCCGGGCCCGGCGCTGCCGAAGTCAACGCCCAGCGGCTGGGTAACCGACACCGCCCCTTCGGTCAGGGCAGCCTCGCCGACTTCGGCCCCGATCGGATTAACGGTGGGATTGACGGTGGTCGGAGGAACAACGATTTCTTCAACCTCGTCGACAATCAGGGCTTCGGCAAAGGTCGGGGACTCGGAGCCGGCGGTGTCTGCAAACTCGTAGCTCAGGGGGTCAACCTCTTCGGTAACCCGCAGCAGGCGGACAAAACTGCTGCCCTCGCCTTCCTCGCCGCCGGTCAGACCCGCCGCGGGGGGTTCCAGTTGGGCATCAATATCTTCTTCCTGTTCCAGGGCCTGGAGAATCCGCTCGGCGGTGGTGGCCGCCAGGGCGCCCTCGGCGACATCCGGCCGGCCGGTTTCAAAAAGCTCCGCGGTCATCAGGATGCTCTGGTCGGCGGTAACTTCCATGATGGAGCCGTCCATAAAGGTCAGCTCGACCCGGCCATCAGCGGCGGTGATCACGGTTTCGCCCTGGAGCAGGGTATCTCCCGGCTGCAAGGGGCGCAGCTCGCCGTTTTCGTTGCGGGCGGCGGCCCTGCCAAAGACGGCAATTACGGTGGCGACTGGTTGACTGGCCATGGCGCTTCTCCTTTAATTTCGTTGCGGAGCCAATGCTCCCGGGGACGAAAAATATGTCCGTTTATGGAATTACTGTAGCAGAAAAAAAAGGAAAATAAATTGGACCAAAGTACAGGTTATGAAAAAAATCAGCCGACCCGTTCTTCCCGCCCTAGCAAAAGCACCAGTTGCAGGCGGTCACGGACTCCCAGCTTTTCGAAGATCGCCCCCAGGTGGGCCTTGACCGTGCGCTCGCTGATCGCCAGCAGCTCGGCCACCTCCCGGTTGGAGCTGCCCCGTCCCACGGCCAGGGCCACTTCCCGTTCCCGGGCGGTCAGGGATTCGAGGGCGGGATGACCTGGTTCGGGAGCAAAAAAACGGCCGGTGGCGGCCATCACCCGGCTCATCAGTTCCGGGCCGATCCAGAGGCCGCCGTTGGCCACCACGGTGGCGACCTGCTGCAGCATGGCCGGGGTAGCCTGGGCATGGCAGTAGCCGGAAGCCCCGGCGTTCAAGGCCTGGAGGGCCTCCAACTGGGAAGGGGTGCTGGAGATGGCGACGATCCGGGCGGCGGGCAGCAATTGGCGCATGCTGCGCACGGCCTGGTCAAGCGGGGTCCGGGGCAGGGCTCCGGCGTGGAGCCAGAGCAGGGTATCCCCCCCGGCCCGGGCCAGCCCGGCCGGCGCGGCGACCACGGTTCCGGCCGGGAAGGCCTGGCGCCAGCGGGTCAACTGGTCGGGTCGGCTGGAAAGGCAAACATGAGCATTCATTATAAACTCCCGGAAGGGCAAGAGCGGCTCAGCGCTCCCGCATGGCGTTGGCCTTGGCCCGCAGCACCGGCTTGAGCAGGTACATCAGGATGGTTTTTTTGCCGGTCATGATGTCCACCTGGGCCACCATCCCCGGGATAATGGGCAGATTGTCGCCCAGGTCCGATTCCACCGTGCGGACCCGAATCATGTAAAAGGCGTTGCCGCGCTCGTCGATGACCGTATCGGCACCGATATGCTCCACCAGGGCGTTGAGACCCCCGTAAATGGCGAAATCATAGGCGGTGAACTTGACCATGGCCTCCTGGCCGGGCCGCAGAAAAGCAATGTCCTTGGGCTTGATCTGGGCCTCCAGCAACAGGGCGTCGTCCAGGGGCACCACCTCCACCACCTCCCGGCCCGGCTGGACCACTCCGCCCACCGTGGTGACCAGCAGCCTTTTCACCGTGCCGCGGACCGGCGATTTGACCTCGGCGTGCTTGACCCGGTCGGCCAGGGCGGCGCTCTCCTCGGCCAGGGCGGCCAAACGGCCCATGACCTCGGAGAGTTCCGAACGGAACTGGTTGCGGAAATGGAGTTCCACCTCCTGAATCTTTTGCCGCGCCTCCCGGATGGCGGACTGGAGCCGTTCGATCCGGGCCGCCCCTTCACCCTTCTCACCGGTCAGGCGGACCACTTCCCGCTCCAGGCGCAGCAGGTCCACCTCCGAAACCGCCCCCGAAGCGGCCAGGGGCTTGGAAACGGTCAACTCCCGGGAAGCCAGCTCCAGGCTGCGGTCTACCTGGTCCCGGCGGGAATGGGCTTCGTTGAGTTCCTGCTGGCGCTGTTCCAACTGCTGCCGGGCCATGTCGATGTTGGCGGCCAGGGCATCGCGACTGGAATAGTAGAGGGTCCGTTCCCGCTCGACGGTTTCCGGAATCTCGGCCAGCAGCTCGGCCGAGGGCACGAAGGGGCGCCCCTCGGAAAGGGCCATCAGGCGTTCGGCCCGGGCCTGCAAAACCAGGGACTGGGCCCGGTTTTCCCCCAGGGAAGCAAGGAAGCGGGTGGGATCGACCCGCAGCAGCACCTGGCCCGGCACCACGGTTTCTCCTTCCCGCACCAGAATCTCGGTGACGATCCCGCCGTCCACCGACTGGATCACCTGGATCTGGCTGGAGGGAATGACCCGCCCTTCCCCCCGGGTTACTTCATCGATTTCGGCAAAGGCCGCCCAGACCACCAGGCCGGCGATGGCCAGCAGCCCCCAGTGGATAAGAGCCCGGGCCCGCAGGGGTTCCTGCTCCAGCCGGGCCCAGTCGGCGTCGCCGTCCCAGTCCCGGTTGCCGTCGGGGCGCAGGGGCAGCCGCCGCCGCATCAAGTAATCGAAAAATCTGCCGATCATGCCGCCTTGCCGATGCGCCCCTGGCGCAACGCCTCCACTACCCGGGCTTTGGGACCGTCAGCGACGATCCTGCCGCCATCAATAACGATCAGTCGACCCACCAGTTCCAGCAGCGAATTCCGGTGGGTGATGACAATCATGGTTTTGCCCGCGGCGTAGGTACGCAGCCGGGCCTTGATCTCTTCCTCGCTGGAGTGGTCCATGGAACCGGTGGGCTCATCCAGCAACAGAATCGGGGGCTCGCCGATCAGGGCCCGGCCCAGGGCCACCCGCTGGCGCTGGCCGCCGGAAAGGGACTCGCCCCGCTCCCCCACCATCATATCGAAGCCCTGGGGATGGCTGTTGACAAAATCGAGCAGGCCGGCCAGCTCCGCCGCCTGGAGGACCGCGTTGTCGTCGGCCGCCGGCAGCCCCATGGTCAGGTTGTCGCGCAAAGTCCCGTAAAAAAGGGTCACATCCTGGGGAACGTAGCCGATATTGCGCCGCAGTTCGGCGGGATCGAGCTGACGCAGATCGATCCCGTCGATGAGCACCGCCCCGGCGGTGGGCTGGTAAAGCCCGAGAATCAGCTTGTGGAGGGTGGTTTTGCCGGAACCTACCCGACCCAGGATCCCCACGTGCTCGCCGGCCTTGATCCGCAGGGAAATATTGCGCAGGGCGCTGACCTCCTGGCCGGGATAGTTGAAGCTGACCTCCTTGAACTCGATGGCGCCCTGGAAGGAGCTGCGGGAGAGGAACTTGGCGTCGTCGGGGCGCTCCACCGGATTTTTGAGAATCTCGTTGAGGGATTTCAAGGCGGTGGTGGCGTTATGATACTGGGTGAGCAAGCCCGCCGCCTGGCCGATGGGAGCCATGGCCCGGGAGGAGATCATGGTGCAGGCGATCAGGCCCCCCATGGAAAGCTGGCCGTCGGCAATCAGATAGACTCCGGTGACAATGACCGCCACCACCACCAGCTGCTGGGTCCAGATGGCGCTGTTGATGGAGGAGGTGGAAAGCAGGCGCAGGCGGGCCGCGGTGCGGGCCAGAAAGGCCGCCGACTCTTCCCACTTGCGCTGCATCAGGCCTTCGGCGCCCAGGGTCTTGATCGTTTCCAGGCCCACCAGGCTTTCGATCAGGGTGGCGTTGCGCTGGGCGCTGGCCCGGTAGGTGGTTTCGGAAAGCTCATGCATTTTCCGCTGCACCGTCAGGGCATACAGCAGCACCAGCATCATTCCGGCCACCAGCGGCAAAACCACCGGCCAGGCGATCCAGGCGATCACCAGCAGAAAGACCAGGGTAAAGGGGATGTCGATAAAGGCGGTGACCGTGGCCGAGGTGATGAAGTCGCGCACCGTTTCAAAGGAGCGCAGGTTGGCGGCAAAAGAGCCGGTGCTGACGGGGCGGTTTTCCAGCCGCAGGCCGAGGACCCGCTCCATGATGTAGGCGGAAAGCTTGACATCCACCCGGCTGCTGGCCAGGTCGAGGAAATAGCCCCGCATGGTGCGGGCCACCAGGTCCGCCACCAGGACAAAGGCCACCCCGACGGCCAGCACCCACAAGGTGTCGAAGGCGTGGTTGGGCACCACCCGGTCATAGACATTCATGATGAACAGGGGCAGGGCTACGGCAAAGAGGCTGATCATGAAGGCCGAAAGCAGGACATCCCGGTAGAGGGGCAGATTTTCCCGCAGAGCGCCCCAGAACCAGTGGCCGCCCCGGATCGGACCCACCTCGGGAACCCGGGCTTCAAAAGCAAAGCGGGGCCGGGCGAGAAGGGCCCGCCCACTGTAGCGGGCGACCAGTTCCGCCAAGGGCACTTCGATCTCCGCCTCCCCCAACTCGGGCAGAATCACCCGGGCCATGGCCCCGTCGGCGCTGAAGCCCGCCAGCACGCAGGCCTCCTGGTCCCGGAGCAGCAGAATGGCGGGAAAAAGGCGGGGGTTGAGCTTCTCCAGGGGGCGCTGGACAAGATTGCAGGTCAGGCCGGCGCGCCGGGCCGCCCGGGGGAAAAGGCTGGGGGTAAGGCGGGCCTGCCGCTCGATGGGCAGACCGGCCAGGGCCGCATCCCGGGTCAGGGGCCGGCCATGGGCCCGGGCAACAATCAACAGGCTTTCCAGCAGGGGATCGACTTCATCGCGGAGAGCGGCGCCGGCGGCCGGTTTTGGTTCAGGGAGATTTTCAGGTTTTTCGCTGCGCTTTACGACAATTTCCGGCCCGCTCGCCATGATGTTCTCCGCGGGGCCCTGAACAACCGGCCCCGGATTGGTCATTTTCTCAGCCCTCAAACCAAGGCTTGCCCGAACAAAGGAGACTGAGAATCAATATTTCATATCGCCGCAAAAGTTTGCAACTGTTTTTACTTTTACCCGGCTACAAAAACCGCCCTGGC
>NZ_JBIPKI010000038.1:0-24846 GCF_044068515.1 Desulfurivibrio nitratireducens | reverse complement strand
GGCTGAAAGCCCTTGCGCACGGTGAAAACCAGTTCCAGGGCCGGGTTGAGGCCCGGCCGGCGAAGGCGAAAAAATTCGCGGATAATCCGCTTGATCCGGTTGCGGCGCACCGCCGACCTGACCCCGGAGATACTGATGCCGAGACGCGCCCCTCCCGCTGCGGGGGTCAACAGATAGACCAGGGCGAAATTATCGCCCCGCACCCGCCGACCCTGGGCGTAAATCCGCCGGTATTCGTCGGGTTTCCTGATCAGCGCTGTTTTGGGCAGGGTCAGGCACGCCATGGCCGGCACGGGCCCAACTATACCGCCAGCCGCTTCCGACCCTTGGCCCGACGCCGGTTGATCACGGCCCGGCCGTTCTTGGTGCTCATCCGCACCCGAAAACCGTGGGTCCGATGGCGCTTGGTGTTGCTGGGCTGGTAAGTTCTTTTGCTCATGACCGATTTCCTCTGCTAAACGTTGCAAAAAGCCGCCCCACGGCGAGCTTTTCATTGAAAATGCGATAAACGGGGAAACTTATCGTACCGGCGCCACTTTGTCAACGGCTAAAGACGGCCCGACCGGAATGAGGTCTAGTGGCCGCCGTTGCCGTTGGCGTCGCTGTCGAGGCCGAATATTTTGCGCAACAGCAGCAGGTTGCGCCTTTTCTGGTCGGGCTCGCCGCTTTGCTTGAGGAACTGGACCGGATGGTGGAGCAGCTTGTTGACCAGGGCGGTGCCCATCATGGCCACCGCCTTCTGCTCGGCCGGGCTCAGTTCCGGCAGGGCCGCCAGGGTCCGCTGCAGTTCGGCCGCGCGCAACTCATCGGCCCGCCGCCGCAACTCGGTGATGGTGGGGGCCAGCTCCATGTTTTCCAGCCACTGGAGAAACTTGAAGGTCTCCTCGGCCACGATCATCTCGGCCCGGTCGGCCTCCTTGCGCCGCTCGCCCTTGTTGACCTCCACCACCTGCTGGAGATCGTCGATATCGTACAGGTAGATGTTGTCGAGATCGTTGAGGCCCGGGTCCAGGTCGCGGGGCACGGCGATGTCGATCAGGAAGATGGGACGATGATAACGCTGCCGCATCACCGGGGCCATGTCTTCCTTGCGCAGAATCAGGTCCGGGGCCCCGGTGGAACTGATCAAAATGTCGGCCTCGGCCAGGCGGGGCACCAGTTCGCTGAGGGCGGCGGCCTCGCCGTTGAAGCGGCGGGCCAGGCCCACCGCCCGCTCCAGGGTGCGGTTGGCCACCACCACCTTGCCGATCCCCTGGGCCAGGAGATGTTCCGCCGCCAATTCGGCCATTTCGCCGGCCCCGGCCAGCAGCACGGTTTTGCCGGTGAGTTCGCCGAGGATCTTGCGGGCCAGTTGGACCGCCGCGTAGCTGATGGAGACGGCGCTGCTGCCGATGCTGGTTTCGGTGCGGATCCGCTTGGCCACCGAAAAGGACTTGCTCAGCAGGCGGTGGAGAATGGGGCCGGTGGCCCGGTGTTCCATGGCCAGGCGGTAGGCGTCCTTGAGCTGGCCCAGGATCTGGGGCTCGCCCAGGACCATGGAGTCGAGGCTGGCGGCCACCCGGAACACGTGGTTGATGGCCTCGTCGCCGCTGAACTGGTAAGAATACTTGATCGCTTCGGCCCGGGACAGGCCGCTGCCGGAGAAGAGGAAATCCCGCACCGCGGCGATGGTTTCCGCGCCCGGATCGGCCACCAGCAGCACTTCCACCCGGTTGCAGGTGGAGAGAAAGCAGCATTCGTCGCAACCGGGGATTTCCTTGATCTGGACCAGCGGATTGAGACAGTCTCCCGAAAACGCCAGCTTCTCGCGAATCTCCACCGGCGCGGTCTGATGATTTACCCCCAGGCAGGCAATTTTCTCAGCCAGCATAGGAATGGGCCCCTCCCAGGAAAAAATTTACCCCCCAAAGGGTGAAAAGCACCGCGCAGAAGCCGACAATGGCCATGATCGCCGCCCGCCGCCGCCGCCAGCCCACGGTGAAGCGCTGGTGAATCATGGCGGCGTAGATCAGCCAGGTGATCAGGGACCAGGTCTCCTTGGGATCCCACTGCCAGAAGGCCCCCCAGGCCTGCCGGGCCCAGAGGGAGCCGGAAACGATCCCCAGGGTCAGGAGCGGAAAACCGATGGTCAGGCAATGCTGGTTGAGATTATCGAGGGCCTCCAGCGAAGGGAGGCGCTCGGAGAAAAAGCCCATCCGCTTGCGCTTGATTTCCCGTTCCTGGAGCAGGTACATGACCCCGCCGCAAAAGGCCAGGGCCAGAAAGGCGTTGGCCATCAGGGCGATCATGCCGTGGACCGGCAGCCACCAGCTCTGCAGGGCCGGGGGCAACTCGATCACCCGGCCGGGCGAAAACAGCGCCACCAGCATCAGCAGCAGGATCAGGGGCAGCACGAAGGCGGCGAAATTCTTGACCCGGTAGCGCCAGCGAAAGGCGAGATAGGCCATGGTCAGGGACCAGGCGAAGAAGGAAACCGCCTCGTGGCTGCTGGCCACCGGGGTATGGCCGGAAACGAAGAAGCGGGTCACCAGGTAGACGGTGTGCAGGCCGGCCGCCCCCCACAGGAGAGTGCGGGCCATGATCCGCAGGCGCTGGTTGAGGTTGAAAAAGCAGACCACGGCGGTAATGGTCGCCCCCAGGTAAAGGGCAAAAACCGCCTGAAAAAGAATATCCATGCTTTCACCTTTGCTTCATCAGACTGAAAACCGCTCTCTGATCGTTTCGACCCAGGCCAGGGCGTCTGCGCCGCCGACCGTCGCCCGGACGTGCTCGCGGACCAGGTCCCAGCGACCGTCCTTGATCCAGCCGGCCAGGTCGGCCTCCACCAAACGGTGAAAGCGGGTCCGGTTCTCCCGGTGGTCGCAGCCCTCGGCCAGCACCTGGCAGCGGAGGCCGGCCAGCAGTTGCAGCAGGGCGTCATATTCAGGGCCGAAACGCTGCTCCAGCTCCCGCCGCAGCTTGCGGGCCAGGGCCGGGCTGGCCCCGCCGGTGGAAATCGCCACGCTCAAATCGCCCCGGCGGACCACGGCGGGCAGGATCACATTGCACCACTTGGGCACGTCGGCCACGTTGAGCAGGATATTGCCCGCTTCCGCCTCGGCATGAATCCGGGCCTGGACCGCTTCGTCATCGGTGGCGGCAATCACCAGGAAGGCCCCGGCCAGATCGCCCTCGCGGTAAGCCCGGGCCAGCCAGGCCAGCTCGCCCTGCTGGTGGAGGCGGGCCAGTTCCGCCGAGAGCTGGGGACTGAGCACCGTCACCGCCGCCTGGCAGGCCAGCAGGCCCTCCACCTTGCGGGCGGCGACCTCGCCTCCCCCGATCACCAGGCAGTGCCGCCCCGCCAACTGCAGACAAACCGGAAAAAAACCCATCCTCGCTCGCGCTCCCTCTTCCCCGTCCGGTTAAGCCGGATTCTTGTGCGTTTGCGCTATAATCAATTTGACACATTCTGCAAAGTGTTATACTCGATAGAAGCCGCCGCCCGCCAAGTCCGCCGGGCCCAGTTGATCCGGCGGCCCGGCTCAAAGGGGCGGGCCGCCACGAGGAGGAAAGCCATGCTCCGGGGAACCAGCACCGTCAACAGCCGGCAACAATTCGAACTGATCGACATCACCGCCGAAATCGCCGCCGCCCTGCGGGAGGCGGCCATCGCCGACGGGATCTGCCAAATTTACAACCCCCATACCACCGCCGGCCTGACCATCAATGAGGGGGCCGATCCGGCGGTCCGGGACGATCTCATCGCCGCCTTGCGCCGGATGGTGCCCGATTTGCCCTACCGGCACCAGGAGGGCAACTCGCCGGCCCATATGATGGCCTCGCTGATCGGCAGCTCGGTCACCGTGTTCATCGCCGACGGCCGCTTGCAACTGGGAACCTGGCAGCGGATCTTCTTCGCCGAGTTCGACGGCCCCCGCCGGCGGAAAATTCACTGGCGCTTCAGCCCCGACTGAGCCCCGATCAGGAGACCGGATGAACAAGCCGCCGCCCGACCTGCCCGCCGAGAAGATCTGCTTCGGCCTGGACCGCCCTACCGACGAAGCCTCGCTGGCTGCCCTGATCGGCCGCTTCTCCCGGCCCGAGCTGCTGGCCGTCCTCATTCCCCGCCTGAGCGACCGGGAAATCACCGCCATCCTGGACTTTTATACGGCCTTGCTGGAAAAACACCTCAGCCACGCCGAGTATCACCGGTTTTTTACAAATGACCGCTGATCGTACCCATTTTTAGCGGTCAGCGCAAGGAACAACCCGGGGCAACCGACCGACAGGAGCCAAATCATGTCCGAACCGATTATCCATGACCTGCGCGAATTTCTCGCCGTTCTGCGCCGGGAAAAGGAAGTCATCACCATCGCCGAGCCGGTGGACCCTTACCTGGAAATCGCCGAGATCCACCGCCGGGTCATCGCCCAGGGGGGGCCGGCCCTGCTTTTCACCAAGGTCAAGGGCAGCGATTTCCCGGTGGTCACCAATCTCTTCGGCACCGCCCGACGGATGGAACTGGCCTTCGGCCGGCGGCCCCTGCGCTTCGTGGCCGAACTGGTGGAGACCGTGGAAACCATGCTGCCGCCGAGCCTGGGCAAATTCTGGGCCCGGCGCGATCTCTTCCGCCAGGCGGCCGGGATCGGGCTCAAGCGGGTCCGCCGGGCCCCGATTCTCGAAAACTGCCAGTCGCCGCCCCGCTTGAACGACCTGCCCCTGCTGACCTCCTGGCACAGCGACGGCGGGCCCTTCGTCACCCTGCCCCTGGTCTATACCGAAGACCCCAACGGGCGGGGCCACAACCTGGGGATGTACCGGATCCAGCGCTTCGACGATACCACCACCGGCATCCACTGGCAGATCCACAAGGGCGGCGGCTACCACTACCATGAGGCGGAAAAACGCAATGAGAGCCTGCCCTTGACCCTCTACATCGGCGGGCCGCCCGCCCTGATGCTGGCCGC
Source organism: Desulfurivibrio nitratireducens (assembly GCF_044068515.1). Lineage (NCBI taxonomy): Bacteria > Pseudomonadati > Thermodesulfobacteriota > Desulfobulbia > Desulfobulbales > Desulfobulbaceae > Desulfurivibrio > Desulfurivibrio nitratireducens. The sequence continues at coordinate 19,900 of NZ_JBIPKI010000038.1, read as the reverse complement.
CATCGCCCCCCTGCCGGAAAATATCCCCGAGCTGCTGCTGGCCTCGCTGCTGCTGGGCAAAAAGCTGCCCCTGGCCACCGATCCCCGGGGGGGGCATCCTCTGGTGGCCACCGCCGAATTCGCCGCCAAGGGAGTGGTGCCGCCCCACCTGCGCCGCCCGGAAGGGCCCTTTGGCGATCATTACGGCTACAACTCCCTGACCCACGATTACCCGGTTTTCCAGGTCGAGCGCCTCTACCATCGCCGCGACGCCATCTACCCGGCCACCGTGGTGGGCCGGCCCCGCCAGGAAGATTTTTACATCGGCGACTTTCTCCAGGAGCTGCTCTCCCCCCTCTTCCCCCTGGTGATGAGCGGGGTGCGCCAGCTCAAAACCTTCGGAGAGGCGGGCTTTCACTGCCTGGCGGCGGCCCGGGTCACCGACCGCTACCCCCGCGAGGCCTTCGCCTCGGGCCTGCGGATCCTGGGGGAGGGACAGCTCTCCCTGACCAAGTTCCTCATCGTCACCGACGGCGATCTCGACGTGGCCGATTTTCCGGCCCTCTGGCAGCATGTGCTGGAGCGTGTCAACTGGCGCACCGACCTCTTCGTCTTCGCCAACGTCTCCCAGGACACCCTGGATTACACCGGGCCTTCGGTCAATTCAGGCTCCAAGGCGATGCTGATGGGCCTGGGCCGGGAGGCCAAGCGGATTCTGCCGGAGGAATTCCGGGCCCAATTGCCCCGGGACTGCACGGCGGCCCGGGCCTATCTGCCCGGCACCCTGGTGATCGAGGGCGCCGCCTATGACCGCGACCGGGAACTGCCGGCCCGCCTGGCCGCCGAGCCGGCCCTGGCCGACTGGCCGGTGGTGGTGCTGGTGGATGACCTGGCGGCGGCCTGCGCCAATCTGCAGGAGTTCATCTGGTCCTTCTTCACCCGCTTTGAACCGGCCGCCGACATCCACGCCGCCGGCAGCGGGGCGGTGCGCCGCTTCCACCTGGGCCTGGAGCCGCCGGTGGTTTTCGACTGCCGGATGAAGCCCTGGTATCCGCCGGTTCTGGAAGTTGACCCGGCCACCAGAAAGCTGGTCGACGAAAAAATGGGCCGGATCCTGCCGGGTTATTGAGCTCGGCCGGGCGCGGCAAGGCGGAGAACCATGAAGGAGCGGTTGCAGAAAGTCCTGGCCCGGGCCGGCCTCGCCTCCCGGCGCAAGGCGGAAGAATACATCGCCCAGGGCCGGGTCATGGTGGATGGCCGCCGGGTTGAAAAGATGGGTGAGCTGGTCGACCCGGAGCGGCAGACCATCACCTGCGACGGCCGGCCGGTACGGGAAACGGCGGAGAAAGTCACCGTTTTGCTCAACAAGCCCGCCGGCTATGTCACCACCATGGCCGACCCCCAGGGGCGCCCCATCGTCAGCGCCCTGATCGATGAGCCCGGCCTGCGCCTCTTTCCGGTGGGGCGGCTCGATCTCGACACCGAAGGGGCCCTGCTGCTGACCAATGACGGCGACCTGGCCCAGCGCATCCTCCACCCCAGCAAGGAGATCAACCGCACCTACCAGGCCCGGGTCCAAGGACAACCCGCCGCCGAGGGGCTGGAGGCCCTGCGCCGGGGCATCATCCTCGAGGGCCGGCAGACCTGGCCGGCCGGGATCAGGGTTCTGCGCCGGGAACCCGGCGCCACCACCCTGGAGGTCGTTATTCACGAAGGGCGCAAGCGCCAGGTCCGCAAGATGTTCGCGGCCATCGGCCATCCGGTCCTTTACCTGAAGCGGGTCGCCTACGGCGGCCTGCGCCTGGGAGGGTTGCCGCGGGGCAAGTACCGCCGGCTCAGCGAGGATGATCTGCGCCTGATCTTCCGCTAAAAAAAGCGGACCGCGGCCAAAATATCTTTTGCATTGCCGATGCCCAAGCAGGTAATATGGCACATCTTGTTGGTTTTTATTGTTTTTTGTCTGGACTTGAAGGGGGGCGAGAGGAGAGTAAGTCATGAACAAATCGCAACTGATTGAATCCCTGGCCCAGGCCGCCGCCATTACCCCCCGGGAGGCGGGAGCCGTCACCGACACCATCCTGGAAACCATGACCGAAGCCCTGGCCAACGGCGACAGTATAGAAATCCGGGGCTTTGGCAGCTTCATGGTCAAGGATTACGGCTCCTACTACGGCCGCAACCCCAAAACCGGCCAGAAAATCAAGGTCCAGCCCAAAAAACTGCCTTTTTTCAAGGTCGGCAAGGATCTCAAGGAAAAGGTCAACGGCAAGGGCTGAAACCCGGCCCGGAGCAGTTCCGGCCGGGGCGCAAGCGCCCCGCTCCGCCCTTCTTGAACAACCTCAACCCCCCCTTAAATTAAAGGCCGGTCCGGCTGGCGGCCGACCCGCGCGCCGGGCCCGGCGGCCGCTCAAGGCTCGACTATGGCCCCCACCAGGTCGTAGGGGTGGGCCTCGCTGATTTTTACCCGCACCAACTCCCCGGCCCGGCAGGTCCCCTCGTTGATGTAGACGCAACCGTCGATTTCCGGGGCCTGGAACCAGGCGCGGCCCTCCAACAGCAGGTCCGATTCGGCGCTGACTCCCTCCACCAGCACTTCCTCCACTCGGCCCACCCGCGCGAGGTTGCGGGCCAGGGAAATTTCCCGCTGCAGCCCCATCAGGCGGTCGTGCCGCTCCTGCTTGAGCTCTTCCGGACACTGGTCGGGGAACTCGGCGGCGGCGCAGCCCTCCTCGTTGCAATAGGTGAAAATGCCCACATGATCCAGGCGGCAGTCGGCCAGGAAGGCCGCCAGGCGGTCCACGTCGGCCTCGGTCTCGCCGGGAAAACCGACCATGAAGGTGCTGCGGATCGCCGCCTCGGGCAGGATTCGGCGAATCCGGGCCACCAGGTCCCGGATCATCTTTTCCCCGTAGGGCCGGTTCATCGCCTTGAGAACCGAGTCGGAGACGTGCTGGAAGGGCAGGTCGAAATAGGGCAGAATCCGGGGCTGGGCCGCCACCAGTTCCAGCAGCTCATCCTTGACCCGGGAAGGATAGAGATAGAGCAGGCGCAGCCAGGGCACCGCCACCGCCTGGTTAAGGGCGGTCAGCAGTTGCGGCAGCCGGGGCCCGCCGGGCCCGAGATCGAGGCCGTAGGCGGTGAGATCCTGGGCCACCAGGGTCAGTTCCTTGACCCCGGCGGCGGCCAGCCCTTGGGCCTCGCAGACGATATCCTCCAGCCGGCGGCTGCGCAGCGGCCCCCGGATGGCTGGAATCAGGCAATAGGAGCAGCGGTTGCCGCAACCCTCGGTGACCTTCAAATAGGCGCGATGGGCCGGGGTGGAGAGCCGGCGGGGCATTTCGGCGCTGGCCAGGAAAAGCTCGCTGCCGCCGCCGGCCGCAGAGCGGCCGACCAGGGGGAAAATGGTGGCCGACTCGGACAGGCGCTCGGCGGAAATGAGCGAATCGCCATCGGCCCCGGCCCGGTCCTCCAGGCGACGCAGACGCTCGGCGATCCGGGCCACCTCCTCGGTGCCGAGAAAAAGATCGACCTCGGGCAGCTCCCGGGCCAGGTCGGCCCCGTAGCGCTGGACCATGCAGCCGCAGACCACCACCCGGGTGGCGGGAGTTTTCTTCTGCTCGATCAGGCCCAGGATGGTGTCGATGCCCTCCTCCACCGCCGACTGGATAAAGCCGCAGGTATTGACCAGCAGGACATCGGCCGCTCCGGGTTCGCTCACCGGCACCAGGCCCTCCTCCACCAGCAGCCCGAGCATCAGTTCGGAATCCACCAGGTTTTTGGGACAGCCCAGGCTGGTGAGGTGAATGGTTCTCATGATGGGATTTTAACTCCTGTGCAAGGTTCAAGATGGGTTTGAAGAGCCGGGGCCGGTTGTCCCGGTACCCGGAGAGCAACCCGGGTGGTCCCCGGGCCCGATTTTTATAATTTAAGCAGTTACAAGGAATCAGGCAAGGCGGCCGGGGGGCTTCAGGCCCGGCCGATAAAGGCGAACAGCGCCGCCAGCAAGCGCTGGGACTGCTGCTGAAAATCGCGGCGGCGGAAGGCGGGCTGCCAGTCCCGGTCCTCCCGGACCTGGTCCGAAACCAGCAGGACCGAGGCCAGGGGGATGCCGCGAAAGGCGGCCACCGTGGCCAGGGCGGCAAATTCCATCTCCACTCCGGCAATGCCCTGGCGGCGGTAAAGGCCGACCTTGGTCCGGGTTTCCCGGTAAGGGGCGTCGGTGGTCCAGACCGGGCCGCCATGGGCGCTGAAGCCGGCTTCGGCCAGGATAACCCGCAGTTGCCGGCTCAGTTCGCCATCGGCCGCCACCGGCCCGGCCACGGGATAATGGGCCGAGGTGCCCTCTTCGCTCAGGGCCGTGGTGGGCAGCAGGACATCGCCCACCGCGATTTCCGGCTGCAGGGAACCGCACCAGCCCAGGGAAATCACCGCCCGGGCCCCCAGGGCGACCAGTTTCTCCAGGGCCATCACCGCCAGCGGCGCTCCCAGGGCCGGGCCGCTCAGCCAGGCGTTTCCGCCGGGGGCGACATAGAGAGCGCCGGGGAATGACGGGTAGCGCCGCCAGCCCGCCGCCCGGGCGAGTTCCCCGGCCTGGCGGGCCTCGCCGGGATTGATCAGCAGCAGGCCCGGCCCGGCCAGATTCGGCTCGCCCCGCTCGCGCCGGGGCTCGATCACCACCGCCTCCCGGCGGCCGGCATTCATGGCTTGATCATCATTGCTCACCGGCTGCTCCCCGCTTTTTCGACCCTGACGCTCCCGCCGGGGCCGGGGCCGCTCCCGTCCACGCCCCCCGGCCTTGCTCGGCCCTCGTCCGGCAAATTACTCTCTGGGCCCGCCGGATCAAACAAAAAAACGGCAAGACCCCCCACACGAGGGGTCTTGCCGTAAAAAAGCCTTACTGCCCGCCGGTCTAGCCCCATAACCTCCGGGCAAGGCGGCGGTCGCCCAGCTTAGATGCCGAGAGCGGCGCCGTAGGGATGAGCGTAGAGCAGGATCAGGGAGATAACCAGACCGAAGATGGTCAGCGACTCGGCGAACGCGATGCCGAGAATCATGGTTACGGTGATCTTGCCGGAGATTTCCGGGTTGCGGGCGATGCCGGCACAGGCGTTGCCGCTGACCACACCGATACCGATACCGCAGCCCAGGGCGGCCAGGCCGACGGAAAGCGCGGCGGCGATACAGACCAGGGCGATGGCGAGCTGGTTACCGCCGCCACCTTCGTGGGCGGCGGCCATCGCCACCGAGGACATCCCCAGGACCATCAGGGCCGTCAGAGCAACTACTCCCAACTTTTTCATACCTTTTTCCTCCTTGAGGTTGATGAAGTGAAGATTGGCCTTCTTCAAAAAAACCGTTACCGGCATGTAAAGCTATTTTAGTAAATTCCAGAGCAAGGTCGCTCTTGTCTAAAACGCTCAGCAGTGCTGCAGATTCGGGCCGGCGGGGCGGCGCCGCGTACCCTGGGGTACGCAAGCCGGGCCGCCGGCCCGAAGATGTGGTGCTGCTGAACGTTTTAGTGGGCCTCTTCCATGGCCATGGCGAAGTAAAGCACGCTGAGCAGGACGAAAACCGCCGCCTGGACAAAGGAAACCAGCACCCCCAGCACCAGGATGGGCAACGGCGCGAAATAGGCCCCGGCCAGGATGAAGAGGATGGCCAGCAGGGTCTCCTTGGCCATGATGTTGCCGAAAAGACGAATGGAGAGGGAGAGGATCCGGGCGAAATGGCTGATCAGCTCGATGGGCAGCATCAGGGGAATCAGCACCGGCATCGGCCCCAGGAAATGTTTGATGTAACCGGCCCCGTGATACTTGACCCCGAGAAAGTGGGTGGTGACAAAGACGATCAGGGTCATGGCCAGGGTGATGTTGAGGTTGGCGGTGGGGGAGAAAAAGCCGGGGATCAGGCCGACCAGGTTGCTGACTAGGATGAAGAGACCGAAGGTGGCCAGCATCGGGAACATCATCCGCGCCCCCTCCCGGCCCATGTGCTCGGCCATGAAATCTTCGATGCCGCCGATCACCACTTCCCAGAAGTTCTGGCCCTGGCTGGGGATCATTTCCAGCTTGCTGCCCATGGTCAGCTTGGGGATGATGATCAGGAACAGCATCACCAGCAGGGTGTAGGTGACATGGGGCGCCAAAAGCTGGGTCATGTCCCAGAAATTGCCGGGTCCGGGCATATCATGGGGCACTGGCAAACCCAGAATGTTTTCCAGAAGCAGATTGAGAAAAAGAATTGGATGTTCCATGGCTGCTTACCTCGCCTCCCTCACGACAGTAGTTTTTTCACCTTGCTGATGGTGGCCAGGACGATGCCGATCTGGACCGTGGCCAAGCCCACCAGGAAGCCCGGAATATGAAGCTGTTGATAGCGAACCAGATAATAGAAGAGCAGGCCCAGGACCACCAACCGGCCCAGGCACTTGAACATGAACTTGATTTTCTCGCGCTTGCTGGGATTGCGGGCCAGCCGGACGGCATCCCGCTTGAGCCACTGAAAGCTCAGGACCACCACGAACCCCCCCACCAGCACGGAAATGCCGGCCAGGGGCGAAAACAAGAACCAGCCCGCCAGGCCGAAGGAGAGCAGGACGAGATAGCTCAGCATCTCCACCCTTTTCAGCGGGATATCGGCCTTCTCTTCCACTGCCATCAATGCCGCCTGCGTCGCCGTGGTCATAAATCCTTTCTTTGGCTCAGGACGTAAAGGTTTTTGAAGGCCGCCGCCACCCCGAAAGCGAGAAAGATCAGGGTGAACCAGGGGGCGGTGCGGCCGTCGAACAGCTTATGGTCGAGCAGATAACCGATCCCCAGCCCGATGAAGATCGAAAACACCATGGTCATGCCGATGGTGCCGAAGATAGCCAGCAGCTTCAGGACTTCCTTTCGTTCGCCGGCCATTACCTTCGCTGCGCCCCCATCGCGGACGATAATGAATCGCCCTTCATAAATACGCAAAGTGTTTCGTATCTATCAAGGCAGGCCCTTAAAGTCAACGGCTTTTTTCCGGGTTGGCCAAGTTTTTGAATGACCATTCGGTTTTTTCCAAAGCGAGAGCCAGATCGGCCTCGGTCTGGGCGGCGGAGATGAAGGCCGCCTCGAACTGGGCCGGGGCCAGCCAGACCCCCTGGCTCCGCATGTTGCGGTAGTGGGCGGCATAGCGATCGGTATCGGCCCGCATCGCCGAAACATAATCGGTAACCGGGCCCGGGGTGAAGAAGGTGGTCATCATCGAGGCCACCCGGTTGAGGGTGGTCTGGCCCGGCAGGTGACGCTCGGCCAACTGGGCCAACTGGGCGGCAAAATCGGCCGCCTTGGTCTCCAGTTCCTGGTAGAAGCCGGGCCGGCTCAGTTCCCGCAGGGTCGCGGCCCCGGCGGCCATGGCCAGGGGATTGCCCGACAGGGTGCCGGCCTGGTAAACCGGGCCGTCCGGGGCGATGTGGTCCATGATCTCCTTTTTGCCGCCGTAGGCCCCCACCGGCAGGCCGCCGCCGATGATCTTGCCCAGGCAGGTGAGATCGGGCCGAACCCCGTAATACTCCTGGGCCCCGCCCAGGGCCAGGCGGAAGCCGGTGATAACCTCGTCGAAAATCAGCACGATGCCCAGCTCGCTGGTCAATTGGCGCAAAGCCTCGAGAAAACCGGGGGCCGGAGGCACCACCCCCATGTTGCCGGCGGCCGGCTCGACGATGACGCAGGCGATATCCAGCTTGGGGTCGCGCAGGGTCTTCTCCAGGGTGTCGACATCGTTATAGGGAATGGAAAGGGTGTTCCGGACGATGTCCTCGGGCACTCCGGGGCTGCCGGGAATCCCCAGGGTGATCACCCCGCTGCCGGCCTTGATCAGAAAGCTGTCGGCATGGCCGTGGTAGCAGCCGTCGAACTTGACCACCTTGCTCCGGCCGGTGAAGCCCCGGGCCAGGCGCACGGCGCTCATGGTGGCCTCGGTGCCGGAACTGACGAAACGGACCTTTTCCACCGAGGGCAGGGCCCCGGTGACCAGTTCGGCCAGTTCGATCTCCTTGGAGGTGGGGGCGCCGAAGCTGGTCCCGGCCTCCAGGGTTTCCCGGATGGCCGCCACCACCGCCGGATGGTTGTGGCCCAGGATCATCGGCCCCCAGGAACAGACGAAATCGAGATATTCGTTGCCGTCGGCGTCGTAGACCCGGGCTCCGGCCGCCCGTTCGATGAAGATCGGTTCGCAGCCCACCGATTTGCAGGCCCGGACCGGGCTGTTGACCCCACCGGGGATATGTTGGCAGGCCTTGGCGAAAAGTTCTTTGGAACGTTCAATACCCATTTGTTCTCCCATTAGCTTGGTGCTTTATCTGATACGGCAGGCAATCCTCGGCGGTAGCGCGCCGGAACCCGCCCCCGGCCAAACCCGCCGCCACGGCGCCGGGTTTGGCCGGCCGACGCGGGTCCGATTTGCCCCTGGCGATTGTCAGCCCGGTCAAAAAACGCTAGGCTGAGCAAAACGGCGTTACTATAACCTGATTGGAGGCCCTGATGCACCCGGAAAATCAGAACTTCGGCCCGGCCTGCCTCCGCGCGCCCCCCGCCCTTTGCTTAAGGGATCAGGGCTTTAATCAAGGGGCTTTCGCTCCGGATCGGGCTTATCTCTGCCAGGAAATACCCAGGGCGCTGAAGTGGTCGGGGGAGCTCTGGCCGCTGAATTCCCGGCCGCGGATTATATTGGTCAGCGCCAGCTTGAAGCTGCGGTAGGAGACCACAAAACCATATTGGACGTCAAAGGCCACCACCCGGCGGGAAACACTGTGGCTGTCCCGGAAAGTGTTGCCGTCCAGGAAGATGTTGCGCCCGACCAGGCGCGCCTCGCCGCCGACAAAAAGGTAGCCTCCCAGGGTCGGATTTTTGCGGAAATAACCGGCCCCCGGCAGGCTGGGCCGAATCCGGGGCGGCCCATTGTCATCGGCCAGCCTTTTTCCCAGCCGCACGGTAAAGCCGCTGCCCAGGTGAATGTCGGCGTTGCCCAAAGCCAGGCCGGTATGGGGAATCAGGTCGGTGTCCACCCACTGGCCGGCTATCAGGGGGTAGCGCCATTGCCGATCCCAGTAAAGATTGAGGATCGGTTCATTTCGCAACTGATGCTCCCAGCCCATGGGTTCGGGGGAGGAGCTGACATTGGCATGCCACCAGGTCTGGATTGGGCGGGCCAGGGCGGCGGGCCCCACCACGCCCGTCTGGAGTTCGAAGGAATCGACGATTCCCCGGCCGGTCGCCGGAGTTTCTGTGACCCGCACCAGGCCGAAACCGAGGTAAAGATAGCCGGCATAGGGTCTTTCCTCCGTTTGCAGCTCGCTTACGGTGATATCGGCGGGGGTGTAGATGTTGTGGCCCAGGGCGGTACTGGCCCGCCACAGTTGGTCCGGCCCGGACCGGGGCACGAAGGGGGCCAGTTCGGCGAGCCGGTTGAGCCAGTCATTGCGTATTTTACCGGAATAATAAGAAAAACGGCTGCCATGGGTGAAATGGCGATCGGTGCCCAGCAGGGTATCGTTTTCCACCACCACGGTGAAAATACCGGGGCTGTCCTTCACGATGATCGCGCCGTCCGGGGCTTCCTGGCCGGCCAGGCCGGGAAGCGGCAAGGCCGCCAGAATCAGCCCTATGATGAATCCGAATTTCTTCATAAACCGGTCCGGGGTCTCCGCCGCGGAAGCGCGGCTGATAATTCTGCAGGGGGGAAAATAATGCAAGCTGGCCAGACAAATGACCGGGTCGCGGTGGTCATGGTCCACGGGCTCTGGATGACCGGGCTGGAAATGGGGTTGCTGGCCCGCCGGTTGCGGTACTGCGGCTTTGCCTGCCACCGCTTCCCCTACTCTTCCCTGCTCCGCGGCCCCGAAGCCAATGCCGCCGCCCTGGCCGGTTATATCGCGGCCCTGCCCCAGCCGCGGGTGCACCTGGTCGGCCACAGCTTCGGCGGCCGGGTCATCGACCTGCTGCTGGCCAACCATGGCGCCGGCAAGGTGAAACGGGTGCTGACCCTGGGTACCCCTTTCGCCGGCAGCCATATCGCCCGTACCCTGGCCCGCCGGAGTTGGAGCCGGCCGATTCTGGGGTCGGCGGCCCCGGCCCTGGTGAACGCCGTGCCCCACTGGCGCCATCAATGTCCTTTGGGGATCATCGCCGGGGATCGCGGCCTGGGCATCGGGCTTTGCTTTCCCGCCCTGCCCCGGCCCCACGACGGCACCGTGGCCCTGGCGGAAACCGAAATCGGCGGCAGCAGCGCCCGGATCACGGTCCCGGCCACCCACATGTCGATGCTCTTCAACCGGGCCGTGGCGGAGCTGGCCTGCCGCTATCTCCGCACCGGTTCCTTTGCCGGCCCGGCCGCCGGCGGGCCGGCATGAGCTCCCGGCGGCCTTATTCCACCTCGATGCAGGCGACCGGGCAGGCGGCGGCCGCCTCTTCGGCACAGGGGTTGTCCCCGTCGCTGCCCTCGATAACGAAGGCCTTCTCGGCCTCGTCAGCAAAACCGAAAACCTCGGGACAGATTTCGACGCAACTCTGGCAGCCGATGCATTCTTCCTGGTCGAGGGTCACTTTTTTGGCCATGCTTCCGATTCCTCCTGGGGGGCAAAACCAGCTCCGGGGGCGCTTGGCGGCAACCCCCGGGCAAGTCGTTCAGTCATTGGCGGCGGAACGCCGGCGCCGGAACCGCCAACGCATTAAAATACCCGCCGCCAAGGCCAGGACCGGCAGCCAGAGCAAAAGGCGCCACCCCAGGGAGGCGGGGTAGGTCCGGCTGAGATAAGCGGTGATTTTCCGGTGTTCTCCCGGCTGGATTTGGGTATCATAGCTGATCCGCATCCGCCAGACGGTGATCTCCCAGCCCAGCCTGGTCTTGCGCAGTCCGTTATAAAAATAGTCACCATGGCATAAAGTACAGCGCTGCTCGGTGAGCCGGGCGGCGGATCCTGGCTCGGCCGCCGCCGCGCCCATTGCCGGCCCGGGCAACGGCAGCAAAAGCAGCGCCGCGACCATCATCGCCCCCAGCAGCAAGCTGCCGGTTATCCTGGTAAAGTCGGTCATAATATTTGACGATAGCGGCGCGAGCAAAACTTGTCAAATACGGTTCGCGCAAAGTCGGGCCAACCGATGCCGGAAGCCGGGGTTGCCCGGGAGAACCCGCAGAGCGAAGAAGCTCCGAAACCCAGCGGCTGCTTTGCCCCCAAATCAGCTCTGGCGTGATCGGATTCTCGGTTGCTTAAAAACATTATAAGGAAAACCATGCCCGCTGACACCTCCCCCAAGTGCTGCCCCCGGGTTTTCGTCCGGCTCAGCCCCGCCGAGCAGGCGGAGGCAGCCGCCCGGGAGTTAACCGACCCCGAGCAGCTGCTGGCCTGGCTGTCATCCACCGCCAGCGCCCGCCGGCTGCCCTGGTTGCCCGAATTGGCCCGCCTGGAAATCGCCCTGGCCCGGCTGGCCCAAAAAGACGATCAGATCCCGGCCCCGGGCAGCGCCTGGCAGGTCAATCCCGCCCTGGAACTGCTGGAGCTCTCCTGGCAGGGCCTGGGCGAACTGCTGGAGGGAGAAGTCCCGGCCGAGCCCCGGCCCCAACCGGAAACCATGCTGGCCTGGCTCTCCCCCCATGACGGCCAGGTCCATTGCCGGCGGGCCGAGGATACCGACCTGCTGGCCCTCAAGCTGGTCCTGGAGGAGATCGACCCCGAGCAAGCGGCGGCCCAGGGGCCCTTGACGGTGGGGGAGATCGACGCGGTGCTCAAGCGGGCGGCGGCCCGGGGCCTCCTGCTGGCGCCCGCCTCGCGCCTGGTCCGGGATCCTGAAACCTTTCCCCACCCCGCCGGCATTCCCGCCCAATTCTACTCGGCCGAGGTTTTCACCCTGCAGTGGCACCTGACCCAGAATTGCGATCTCCATTGCCGCCATTGCTATGACCGCAGCGCCGGCCGGGACGTCTCTTTAGCCCGGGGCCTCGATCTGCTGGACCAGTTGCGCCGCTTCTGCCGCCACCAGGGGGTGCGGGGCCAGGTCTCCTTTTCCGGCGGCAACCCCCTGCTCCACCCCCATTTTTTCGAACTTTACCAAGCCGCGGTGGAGCGGGGCCTGACCCCGGCCATTCTCGGCAACCCCACCGATGCCGACCGGCTGGCCGAGATCTGCGCCATCCGCAAGCCGGTCTTTTTCCAGGTCAGCCTGGAGGGCCTGGAGGCCCACAACGACTATATCCGCGGCCCCGGTCATTTTGCCCGGATCATGGCCTTTCTCGAACTGCTGCGGGAAGCCGGGGTCTTCAGCATGGTGATGCTGACCCTGACCCGGGACAACCTGGACCAGGTCCTGCCCCTGGCCGAGCTGCTGCGGGACAAAACCGATCTCTTCACCTTCAACCGCCTGGCCATGGTGGGGGAAGGCGCGGCCCTGGCCTCGGTCCGGCCCGAAGACTATGCCGCTTTCCGGACCGCCTACCTGGCGGCGGCGGAGCAAAATCCCATCATCAGCCTCAAGGACAACCTGCTCAACGTTACCCGCTTCCAGCAGGGCCAGCCGCTCTTCGGCGGCTGCGCCGGTTTCGGCTGCGGGGCCGCTTTCAATTTTGTCTGCGCCCTGCCCGATGGCAGCATCCATGCCTGCCGCAAGTTTCCCTCGCCCATCGGTCATCTCGACCGCCAGAGCCTGGCCGATATCTACCAGGGGGAACCGGCCCGGCGCTACCGGACCGGCAGCGCCGCCTGCCGCTCCTGCCGGATTCGCCCGGTCTGCGGGGGCTGCCTGGCGGTGGGGCACGGTTTCGGCCGGGATATCTTCCGCGACCGCGACCCCTATTGCCCGGAAGTGCTTTAAGTCGTCGGCAGCCGGCGCCAGCCGGCTTTTTTTTACGCTTGCCGCCATTGAAATATTCAATGACAAAAAACGCTTTACATAGAAAGAACCGATCCTATATGATTGGTTATACCTGGGTTATATTTGCATTCGGTTTCAACCCCAAACGAGGATCTGGAATGGACGCGAAAGAACTGAAAATGATGCTGGCCGGCATCGGTCTGGCCGGGCTGCTGGCCGGCGCCAGCCTGACGGCGGCCCCGGCCGAGGCCCAGACCGGCAGCGGCTGAAGCGGCAACAAGGGTGGTGCCGGGAGCACCACTGAGACCCCCGCCCCCAGCGGCTGAAGCGGCACCAACGACGCCGGCGGCGCCGATAAAGACAAGGAAAAAGACGAGAAGGAAAGACCGGGAGGCAGCGGCTGAGGCGCCGCTCCGCAAGGTGCCGGGAGCACCGACAAGAAAGACAAGTAACCAACCCTTAAGGACCAGTAACCGTCCGTCGGCGGCAGCCGCCGAGGCGGCTTAACCGTGGCGGCGCCTGGTGAATAGCGCTAACCAGGGTGGTCCTTGCAGAACCGGATGCGGGCAGATGGGCTCGCATCCGGTTTTTTTTTTGCTTTTTCCTGGCCACCCCAGTGTTCTCCGGGCAAAGCCGTACCTCCTGCCCCGCTTGGGTCCCCAGCCCCCTGCCCGCCTTGACAGTCGGCGGATGATGATTAAGCTTTAAACGCCGCCCCCGGGGCCGGCCGGGCCGCAACCCCGCCGGCCGGGTTCAACTACTATATTTTACTTTTAATTACATCAGGTTAAGCAAGGAGAGCGCAGCAATGAGCAGCGAAAAAACCGCCCCGGCCGCCGAAACCCGGGAGTTTCAAGCCGAAGTCAAGAAGATGCTGGACATCGTCATCAACTCGCTTTACACCGAGCGGGAAATTTTTCTCCGCGAACTGATCTCCAACTCCGCCGACGCCCTGGAAAAATTCCGCCACCAGCGCCTGCTGAGCGAAGAGGTTTTCGACGACCACCTGCCCCTGGAAATCAAGATCAGCGCCGACCAGGAACAGCAAACCCTGACCATCACCGATACCGGCCTCGGCATGGACCGGGGCGAGCTGGAAAGCAACCTCGGCACCATCGCCCATTCGGGTTCCCGGACCTTCTGGGCCAACCTGGCCGAAAACCAGCGCAAGGATCTCAACCTGATCGGCCAGTTCGGGGTGGGCTTTTACGCCGCCTTCATGGTGGCGGCCAAAGTCCGGGTGCAGTCGCGGAGCTACCGGCCGGAAGAGCCGGGCCACGAATGGATTTCCGACGGCACCGGCACCTATACCATCGCGCCCTGTCCCGGAATCCGGCGGGGAACCAAAATTATCCTGGAGCTGAAGGAAGACGCCGGCGAATTTGCCGATCAAGAGCGGATCAAGCAGATCATCCGCCGCTACTCCAGCTTCGTGCCCTTCCCGATCAAGGTGGCCGACGAGACCGTCAACACCGTCCAGGCCATCTGGACCCGCAGCAAGAACGAGATCAAGGAAGAGGAATACCAGGAATTTTACAAGTATATCGCCAACGCCTTCGACGAACCCCGGGCCCGGCTCCATTTCAGCGCCGACGCCCCCCTGGCGGTCAAGGCCCTGCTCTTCCTGCCCCAGGAAAATATCGAGCGCCTGGGCTTCGGCCGGATGGACCCGGGGGTCAACCTCTACTGCCAGCGGGTGCTGATCGAGCAGCACAGCAAAAACATCCTGCCCGAGTGGCTGCGCTTTGTCAAAGGGGTCATCGACAGCGAGGATCTGCCCCTCAATATCTCCCGCCAGGCCCTCCAGGACAGCGCCCTGGTCGCCAAGATCAACCGGGTGATCAGCAAGCGGCTGCTCAAGTTCCTGGCCGAACTGGCCCAGAACGAGCCGGAAACCTACGAGAAGTTCTGGAACACCTTCGGGATGTTTCTCAAGGAAGGGGCGATCTCGGACTTCAATTACCGCAAGGAACTGGCGGGACTGCTGCGTTTCGAATCCTCCCATACCGAGCCGGGCAAGCTGACCTCGCTGAGCGACTACATCGCCCGGATGGCCCCGGAGCAAAAGGATATCTACTACATCAGCGGTCCCAGCCGCGAGGCGGTGGAGACCGGCCCTTATCTTGAGGCCTTCCGCCAGCGCGACCTGGAAGTGCTCTATACCCTGGACCCCATGGATGATTTCGCCCTCAGCCATATCGGCGAATTCGCGGAGCACCAGCTGGTTTCCGCCGACCGGGGCGATCTGGAGTTGGGCGAGGCGGCCAAGAAGGAAGATCAGGACCCGGCGGCGGCGGAGAAGGCGGCCGCCGCCCTGCCTCCCGAGGAGGCCCAGGCCCTGGCGGCCTGGATGAAGGAGGTGCTGGGCGACAAGGTCAAGGAGGTCAAGGAATCGAAACGGCTCACCGACAGCCCGGCCATGGTGGTCAACCCCGACGGCTTTCTCACCAGCAGCATGGAGCGGGTGATGCGGGCCTCGGGCCAGCAAATGCCCGATTTCGGGGGCAAGAATCTTGAAATCAACCCCGGCCACGCCTTGATCGGCGGCCTCAACCGGCTGCGCCGGGAAGACGAGGATCTGGCCCGCAAGATCACGGCCCAGATATTCGACAACGCCCTGATTCAGGCCGGTCTGATGACCGAACCCCGGGCCATGGTGGGCCGCAACTACGAGATCCTGGCCCGCCTGGTCGGCCGGGGCCCGGCGGATTCGGCCTAATCAGCCGGGAGCCGTTCGAGTTCCCGCTCCAGAAAAGAGAGGTGTTCCTTTTCCTCGGCAGCCAGGGCGAGAAACAGTTCCCGGCCCGCCTCCGCCTCGCTCCGCTGGGCCAGCCTTTGATAGAGATCCTGGGCCTGGAACTCCAGGCCCATGGCCTCTTCCAGGGCCTCGGCGGGAGTGGTCGCCGCCGGCTCGGCCGGAGTTCGCCCCCCCTCGATCAGCTCTCCGGAACCGGCCGGCTTCAGGTCGCGGCCGGTGCGGGCCCGGTATTCCTTGGTCAGGCGCGCTTTGTGGCCCTCTTCGAACCCGGCCAGGCGCTGATAGGTCCGGCCCAGCGGGGTATCCCCGCTCGCCGCGGCCAGGCGGTGGTAAAAGCGCTGCAGGCCGTCTTCCATGGCAAAGGCCAGGGCGGCGGCGTCATCGTAGTCGGCCCCGGCCGGCAGCAGCTCCAGGCCGGCGCTTTCCGGCCCGAAGGCCTGGCCGCCCTGCCAGGCCTTGATCCCCCCCAGCAGATTGTGCACTTTCTCAAAACCCTTGCCGCTGAGATACTGGGCCGCGGCCCGGCTCCGGCCGCCTACGGCGCAATAGGCCACCACCGGCTTAGCGCGGTCCAGCTCGGCCAAACGGTCGGGCAGCTCTTTGATGGGAATCAGCCGCGCTCCCGGCAGATGGCCCGCCTCATATTCCTTGGGCTGGCGCACATCCAGCACCTGGACCTCGTCGGGAGCGCTGGTTTCGATGAGTTTGCGCGCCTGGTCGGGTTTCAAGGATGAGGTGAGGGAGAAGAGGTTTTTCCAGTTCATATCCAGCCTCGCAAAAATAATTGATTAATCCCGGCCCGCCTTGGCCGGCGGGCGTTCCAGGTGGCGGCTTACGGGGTGGCGCGGGTGAAGGGCATGGTCAGAAGGCCCCACAAACCGAGGCGCTTGAAATCACGATGGCTGCCGATCCCGATGATGATGCCGTCCTGTTCCACTTTAGTCAGCATGGTGCCGAAAAAGCGATCCCAAAAGGAAAAAATTATCCCGTAATTGGTGTTGCGCTCCCTGATCCGGATCGAATGGTGAATCCGGTGAAAAAAGGGCGGCACCAGCAACAAGACCCAGAATCGCTCGAACACCGGGCTGACCCGCAGGCTGCTGTGGTGAAACTGGATGGAAAGGCTGACCAGGATCTCGAAAAGCAGGTAGGCGGCCAGGCTCAAGCCGAAGGTATAGATCACCGCCAGGCGGATCAGGCCGGAGATCATAATTTCGCCCAGATGAAAGCGGCTGGCCGTGGAGACATCCATGTTCATATCGCTGTGATGAACCCGATGGAAGCGCCAGAGCAGGGGAACCTCGTGATTGAGCAGGTGCCAGAGCCAGAGAAAGAAATCGAGGATCACCACCCCGAGCAGCAGTTGGAGCCAGAAGGGCAAGGGATAGGCGTTGAGCAGGCCCACTCCCTGATCTTCCACCAGGAACAGGGTGGCGGCGATGAGGCCGCTGAAAACCAGGAGATAAATCCCGCTGTTGACCAGGGCCAGAGGCAGGTTGGTCAACCAGCGCCGCGCCTTGGGCACCGAGGGAGGGCGGTAGCTTAAGCGCAGTTCCAACAGCAGAAAGCCCACCAGCCCGGCCAGGTAGAAGGGCAGTTTGAGGGTTTCCAGGTATTGCCAGTCGAACATTGTTTTTCCCCGTCCAGAGCCCCCCGGGCGGGGCTTCCCCACTCACCGCCGGCGGCAGCTCGCCATTGCGGTTATTCTTTCCGCATAGCGGCCCGGGTGTCAACCAGGTTTCGGTGGACCCAACGCGAAAAAAACTTGTCGGCGGCGGCCGGTTTTTCTATGCTGGAGCGACATGGATGGCTGGCTCCCGGCGAAATACCAGGGGCGCCCGTAATTTATCATTCCCGCCGCTCGGTCCGGGGCTCTAGCGATTTTCCCGACCGGCGACGAGCAAGGAAATAAAATGATTAAAAGTTTCCTCGCCCTGCTCACGGCCCTGGCCGGCCTGGTTTTCACGGTCATGTCCGCCCTGGGACTCGCCGACGCGGTCTGCGTCACCGAAGGTTGCCGCCTTTTTCAGGATACGACCTTTCTGGGCCTGGACCTTTACTGGTTCGGAGCCTTTTTTTTCGCCGTGACGGCCGCCCTGCTGTTCCGCCAGTTGACCCGGCCCGGCCCATCCCTGGGACCATCATGGTTCCTGGTCCTCTGGCTGAGCGCCGGCCTGCTGGTCAGTGCTTTCCTGCTGGGCGTGCAGGCCCTTACCACCGTATGCCTGAGCTGCCTGATCGTGGCCGGCCTGCTGGGAGTGACGGTGCTGCTGGTCCTGGCCGGTTCCCGCCTGCTGGCCGGGCTTTTGCTGATCTGGGCTTTGGTCCTGGTGGCGGCTTTGAGCGGGCTGCTGCGGCAGCAATTTGAGCCGGTGCCGGTTTTCGGCGGGCCGGAAGCGGCCCTGAAGGTCTTTTTCGCCCCCTCCTGCCCCTCCTGCCTCGAGGAACTGCGGGAGTTGGCCGAGCGGGAGGAAATTCATCCCCGCCTGGCCCTCTATCCCCTGGCCCTGCGCCCGGCCGACCTGGCGGTGATTTACCGCTTCCGCCGGGAACTGACCCATTCCGGCGATCTGGCCGCCGCCGTCGCCATCCTGGCCGAAGTCGCACCGGAGCGGCCGGGTTGGCGGGAAATGCTGGCCATCCGAACCATTTCCTTCCGCAACCGGGCTTTTCTGGCCGTAATCGGGGCCCGAACCGTGCCTTACCTGCTGACCTCGGCCCCCAGTCTGCTGGCGCCGCCGCCCCAGCCCGCCCTGCCTGCCGGGGAACCTGGCTTCTCCTGGCCGCCCGGCCCGGCTCCCGCCCTCCCCGACGAAGGCTGCGAACTTGACCAGCCAGAGGAACTGTGCGAGGAAGCGGCGCCGGCGCCGCTATTCAACCTGGAAATGCTCCGCCCAGCGCCCTGAGCCGGGCCGGAAGTACTGCTCGAGAACCTCCAGGGCCACCGGATTGCCGAGCACCGGCGGCTGGTCGCGCCAGAGCCCGACTCCCGCATAGGGCGAATAGTAGACCCAGAAGGTCCAGTGCAGCCCGGCGTTTTCCATGATCGCCAGCAGGTCGTGGAGATAGCGCCGGGCGCTCTCCGGCCAGGGATTGGCATGCATGGTGAATTCGCCCACGTAGAGGGGCACTTCGTGCCGCTGCTGGAATTCCAGGGCGTAGCGGATATTTTCCTCCAGGGTTTGCCGGTCGATGCGGTCGATGGCCCTGGCCTGGTGCCAGTTGAGGGCCAAGCCGGCCTCCCCTTCCTCCCCGCTGGTCCGGTACCAGCCGCTGAGCAGATATTCCCCGGCCCGGACCGCCATGGGACTGCTGCGGGCCGCAGCCGGCCGGCGGCACTCGGCAAAACGCAAAGAAGCGGTGCCGCTTAGCCCCTGCTCCCGGTCGACGGTCACGCACTCGCCGGAGGTGTTCCAGTTGAAGCCGGGATAATCGATGGCAAACGACCCGTTGGCCACCAGGGGCGCGGGCAGTTCAACGGACTCACCGGCGATTTCCAGGCGCAGATCATCAAACCAGACCTGGCCGCCGTTCTCCGAGTAGAGCTGAACCTGCACCAGCTCCGCCCCGGCGGGCGGGGTGGCCCGCAGTTCGAGCCGCCGCCACTCCCCGGCCGGCTCCCGGGCCACCGGGGTTCGGCTGGCGGCCAGCAGTTCCCCGGCCTTGACCAGCTCCCCCGGATAGGTGGTAATCGGGCGGGAACTGGTGGTGGAGTAGAAGGCGAACTGGGGCGGATGGAAAAAGTGGATGCTGTAGAGGACATTGGGATCGTCGAGCAGGATCAGCCTTTTGTCCCAGCCGGGGAGTATGGCTTCCTCGACAATCAGGATATGGCGGGGAGCGACGGCCCGGATGCGGGCGGCGGCGGTGCTGATAACCTCGCGGTACAGTTCGAGGTTCGGCGGGGTTCCTTCGTTGAGCAGGTCAAAGCCGGCGATGATGGCGCGGTCGGCGTGGCGCCGGGCGATCTCGGTCCAGAGGGCGTAAAACCTGGCCTGGTTTTGCGGTTCCGACCAGAAGCGGGCCTGGTCTTGGCGGTGCACCACGAAGTCATGGGCGTTCTGCTTGCCCGGGGCCAGGTGCATGTCCAGAATGACATAAACCCGGTATTGCTCGCACCAGGAAAGGATCTGCTCCAGCAGGGCAAAGCTTTCCTCGTCGTAGGTGAAGGGCTCGGGCTCGAAGTCGCGGTAATCAAGGACCAGGCGGATGGCGTTGGCCCCCAGGCCGGCGATCCGGGCGATGTCCCGGGGCCCCAGGATCTCCCGGAAATGGCGGAATTCGACATTTAAGCCCCGCAGCACCACCTGCTCCCCGGCGTCATCCA